>NZ_JBWKXQ010000063.1:0-42295 GCF_059423125.1 Variovorax sp. GW531-E2
GGCGTGGGCAGGTTCATGGCAACACTCCTGGCGATGGCTGGGCGGGGCGGGCGGATCAGAGGGAATACTCGGTGAAGCGGTGCGCCTTGAAGGGCGCCGGCGCGATGCGCATCTTTCGTGCCGCCGGGTCCATGACGATGGTCGCCACGGTGGCCGACGAGGCTCCGCCGGGGCCCGCGCTCGGGCTGCGGCACACGGCGCGCGGCGCGCCGAAGCGGTCCTGCAACGCGTCGAGCACGTCCTGCTCGGTGAGCAAACCTGCCGCGCGCTTGTTGTGCAGCGCCTCGGTCACGCGGCGGTCGCGGTAGAGCGAATCGGGCGTGGTCTCCAGGCTGCGGTCGACCACGCGCGCCAGCGCGGCCGGGGTCTTGAAGTGGTTGGCGTGCACCAGGATGCCGCCTTCGGGCTGCTGCCAGAACACCTGCTCGGGGCAGGTCTCCAGGCTCACGGCCTCGCCCTCGGTGTGCGTGATGATCATGTTGTTGGAGATCGAGCGCGCGCTGCGGCACACCACACCCAGCGCGTTGGCGTACAGCGTCGACTGCAGGATGCCGCGGCGGATCAGCGCCAGCGGCACGCCCTGCTGCTTGCCGTCGTTGTCGGCCTTGATGAAGTTGCCGGTGACGGCGATGCCCGCGCTGTTGAGCCCCGCGCGTGCCAGCGTGCCGGCCTCGGCGAAGGTGAGCATGGCCGGGCCTTCGTCCGGCTGGATGCGCAGCACCACGCCGAGTTCGAGGCTCTCGACACGCCAGTCCCAGTTCTGCGCATGGATGAGCTTGCCGTCGCGCGCGGCCGAGGGCATGACGACCACGCCGGTGCAGCCGTCGGGCGGCTCGGTGGCTTCGAGCTGCTGGAAGGCGTAGAGCATTTCGCTGCGCGCGTTGAGCGCCACGATGTCCTCGGCCGGCACGCCCGCGCCTTCGCCCACGCCCTCGATCTCGCGCAGCATGCCGGCGTCGAAGGCCTCGACCAGCGGCATGAAGCGGCGCGCCAGCGCGCGCGTGCGCTCCCAGCTCAGGCCCACGCGCTCGAAGGCGGCGCGGTAGGTGCGCAGGCTCAGGTCGATGCGGTCGCCGGCGGCGCGGCCGTACTGACGCCCGCGCTGCTGCGCGTCGCCTTCGATGTCGTACAGAGGGAACGATTCGATGTCCATGGTGTGTCTTGTCTCCGGGGCTTGTCTTGTCGGTGCAGCGTGAGGTGCTCAGGCTGCCGTGTCGGTGGCTTGTGCGGTCTGCGCGATGGCGGCGCGCAGGCTGTCGATGATCTGGTCGATGTGTCGGCGCTCCAGCGTGAACGGCGGCGACAGCGCAATGGTGTCGCCCACCGAGCGCACCAGCACGCCGCTTTCGTCCAGGCAATGTTGCGCCACGGCCTGCGCATGCGTGCCGGGGCCCGAGGCCCAGCCTTGCAGCTCGATGCCGGCCAGCAGGCCGACGTTGCGCACGTCGATCACGCCCGGCAGGCCGCGCAGGCTGTGCAGGCCGTCTTCGAAGTAGGGCGACAACTCGGCGGCGCGGGCGATCAGGCCGTCTTCGGTGTAGGCGTCGAGCGTGGCCATGGCGGCGGCGCAGGCCAGCGGATGGCCCGAGTAGGTGTAGCCGTGCGACAGCTCGACCGCGCTCACGCTGCCGTGCATGAAGGCGTCGTGCACCGCTCCGCGCATGAGCACCGCGCCCATCGGCACGGCGCCGTTGGTCAGGCCCTTGGCGGTGCTGATGAGGTCGGGCGTCACGCCGAACAGGTCGGAGGCGAAGTTGCTGCCCACGCGCCCGAAGCCGGTGATGACCTCGTCGAAGATCAGCAGGATGCCGTGCTTGTCGCAAATGTCGCGCAGGCGCTTCAGGTAGCCGCGCGGCGGCGGCAGCACGCCGGTGGAGCCGGCCACGGGCTCGACGATCACGGCGGCGATGGTCGAGGCGTCGTGCAGCGAGACCAGCGCCTCGAGCGCGTCGGCCTTGTCGATGCCGTGCGGCGGCTCGCCGCGCGAGAAGGCGTTGCGCGCCAGGTCGAGCGTGTGCGGCAGGTGGTCCACGCCGTTGAGCAGCGGCCCGAAGGTGCTGCGCTGGCGCCCGATGCCACCCACCGAGATGCCGCCGAAGCCCACGCCGTGGTACGAGCGCTCGCGACCGATGAGCCGGTAGCGGCCCGCGTCGCCGCGCGCCCGGTGGTAGGCCACGGCGATCTTCAGCGCGGTGTCGACCGACTCCGAGCCCGAGTTGGTGAAGAACACGTGGTCCATGCCGGCCGGCGCCATCTGCGTGAGGCGCTGCGCCAGCGTGAAGGCGGCGGGGTGGCCGATCTGGAAGTTGGAGGCGTAGTCGAGCACGTCGATCTGCGCCTTCATCGCCGCGCTGACCCTCGGGTTGCGGTGCCCCGCGTTCACGCACCACAGGCCGGCGATGGCGTCGAGCACGCGGCGGCCGTCGGCCAGGTCGTAGTGCAGGCCCTCGCTGCCGACGATGAGGCGCGGCGCTTGCTTGAACTTGCGGTTGGGCGTGAAGGGCATCCAGAACGCGTCGAGCGAACCGGGTGGCGTTGTCAGGGTATCGGCGGAAGCCACGGTGTTTTTCTCCTTGGGAAACGACCCGTCGTCCGGGTCGGCGTGGGGCCGATCTTGAAATCCAAATTGTATTTTTGGCGTGAGATGTACATGGTTTTTTGGGGCCAAAAATACAAAGAACCCGCGATGATCGGCACCCAGCCCGTGTTTCCGGAGACCCATGGATGGCCCCGCAGCAGCAGATGCAGACGCAGATGGACAACAAGTCGGTCCCGCCGCTCACCCAGCGCGTGAGCCGCTACATCCTCGACCAGGCCCTGGCCGGCGGCTACGAGAACGGTCGCCACATGACCGAGACCGACCTCGCGGGCCGGCTTGGCATTTCGCGCACGCCGGTGCGCGCCGCGCTGCGCCTCTTGCACGAGCGTGCGCTGCTGGCGCATGTGCCCAACCGCGGCTACACGCTGGTGGCCGACCGCGAGGCGCTCGACCGCGCACGCCGCGAGATGCCGGAAGACGAGGAGAAGACGCTCTACTACCGCGTGCTGCGCGACCGCCTCGCGGGCAAGCTGCCGACGCGCGTCAACGAACTCGAGCTGGCCCAGACCTACGGCGTGCCGCGCCCGCTGCTGCGCAACGTGATGACCACGCTGCTGCAGGACGGCGTGCTGCGCGGTCGCCACTACCAGCGCTGGGAGTTCACCGAAACCCTCGACTCGGTCGAGAGCGAGCGCGAGAGCTACCGCTTTCGCCTGGTGGTCGAATGCGCGGCGCTGCGCGAGCCGGGCTTCAAGGTCGAGCACGAGCGGCTGCTGGCCTGCCGCGAACAGCAGCAGACCTTGCTCACGCACGCCTCGCGCCATTCGTGGATGGAGTTCTTCGAGGCCAACGCGCAGTTCCACGAACTGCTGGCCAGCGCCTCGGGCAACCGCTTCATCCTCGATGCGGTGAAGCAGCAGAACCGGCTGCGCCGCATCTCCGACTTGTCGGACTACCCGCTCGTGAATATCGACTTGTTGCGCAAGTCGTGTCGCGAGCATTTGCAGATCCTCGACGCGGTCGAGGAGAACAAGCTCGAAGTCGCCGCCAAGCACATGCACGCCCACCTGAGCCGTGCCAGCGACATCCTGGAGCGCCGCGTGATGGGCGACTTGGATGCGCTCGGCGAATGAGACACCGCACCCTTATGACCACCCAAGAAACGACGGCTCCCGATGCCGCGCTGGCCGACGGCTGGCGCGATGGTTTTCCCACGGCTGGCACGGCCGTGCAGCGCCCGCGTGAGCGCCCGATCTTCCAGGCGCCCGAGAACCGCTGGGCCTTCTCGCACCTGCGCGAGCTGCAGCCGACGCGCAACGTGTCGCGCGGCACCGGCCCGGTGTCGGTGCTGCCGCGCGCCGAGCGGCCGGAGCTCGACACGCTGGCCTTCACCTTGCCCGCCGACGGCTCGTGCACCGACTGGCACAGCGCGCTCACAACGATCTGCGCCGACGGTGCGGTGGTGCTGCACCGCGGGCGCATCGTGTACGAGCGCTACTTCGGCGCGCTCGACGAGCACGGGCAGCACATGGCGATGTCGGTCACCAAGTCGGTCGTCGGCACGGTCGGCGCGATGCTCGCGGCCGAGGGCGCGCTCGATGAGCATGCGCAGGTGCGGCACTACATCCCCGAGCTGGCGACGAGCGCCTTCGGCCACGCCACCGTGCGCCAGGTGATGGACATGACGACGGGCATCGACTACTCGGAGGACTACACCGACCCCGATGCCGGCGTGTGGAAGCACGCACGCGCCGGCCAGCTGTTGCCGCGTCCTGCGGGCTACGCGGGTGCCGAGGGCTACCGCCAGTTCCTGCAGACCGTGCAGGGGCAGGGCACGCACGGCGAGGCCTTTGCCTACCGCACCGTCAACACCGACGTGCTGGGCTGGCTCATCAGCCGCGTGGTGGGCCAGCCGCTGGCGCGGGTGCTGAGCGAGCGCATCTGGTCGCGCCTGGGTGCCGAGCAGGACGCGGCCTTTGCCGTGGACGGGCAGGGCGCCGAGTTCGCGGGCGGCGGCCTGTGCACCGGCCTGCGCGACCTTGCGCGGCTGGGCGAAATGATGCGGCTGGGCGGTGCTTTCAACGGCACGCAGATCGTGCCCGAGGCCGTGGTGGCCGACATCCGCCGCGGCGCCGATCCGGCGCGCTTCGCGCTCGCGGGCTACACGCGGCTGGCCGGCTGGAGCTACAGAAACATGTGGTGGGTGGCGCACGACGCGCGCCGTACTTTCACCGCACAAGGCATCCACGGCCAGGCGCTGCACATCGACCCCGAGGCCGAGATGGTGGTGGCGCGTTTCGCCTCGCACCCGCTGGCCGCCAACGCGCACCTGCCGACCTCGATGCCCGCCTTTCGCGCGCTGGCCGAGCACTTGATGCGCGGCTGATTTCCTTCGCTTCTCTTTTCTTTTTTCTTTCTTCATGCTCACCCAAGTCACGACCAACGCGAGCCTGCAGGCCCGCAAGAACGCCGCCTGCGCGCAGGGCATCGGCACGCTCACGCCGCACTTCACCGCCCGCGCCGACAACGCCGAGCTGTGGGACGTGGAAGGCCGGCGCTTTGTCGACTTTGCCAGCGGCATCGCCACGCTCGCCACCGGCCACCGCCACCCGCGCATCGTGGCCGCCGTGCGCGCGCAGCTCGACGACTTTCACCACACCTGCTTCCACGTCACGCCCTACGAGGAATACGTGGCGCTGTGCGAGCAGCTGAACCGCGTGGTGCCCGGCCCCAGCGCGAAGAAGAGTGCGCTCTTCACGACCGGCGCCGAGGCCATCGAGAACGCGATGAAGGTGGCGCGCGCTGCCACCGGCCGCAGCGGCGTGGTGGCGTTCTCGGGCGCCTTCCACGGCCGCACCTTCATGGGCATGGCGCTCACCGGCAAGGTCGCGCCGTACAAGGCGGGCTTCGGCCCGATGCCGGGCGACGTGTGGCATGTGCCGTTCCCCGCCGCGCCGCTGGGCGTGACGGTGGACGACAGCATCGCGGCGCTCGACAGGCTGTTCAAGACCGACGTCGATCCGCAGCGCGTGGCGGCGATCGTCATCGAGCTGGTGCAGGGCGAGGGCGGCTTCTACGTGGCGCCGCCCGCGCTCATGGAACACCTGCGCGCGGAGTGCGACCGCCACGGTATCCTGCTGGTCGTCGACGAAATCCAGACCGGCTTCGGGCGCACGGGCAAGCTGTTCGCGCTGGAGCACTACGGCATCGAGGCCGACCTGGTCACGACCGCCAAGAGCCTGGCCGGCGGCTTTCCGCTGTCGGCGCTCACGGGACGCGCCGAACTCATGGACGCCACGCGCGTCGGCAGCCTCGGCGGCACCTACGCGGGCAACCCGCTGGCAGTGGCCGCGGCGCTGGAGACGATGCGCGTGATCGAGGACGAAGGGCTGGTCGCCCGCGCCCGCATGCTGGGCGAACGGCTGACCGCGTGCCTGTCGGCCCTGCGCACCGAGGTGCCACGCATCTGCGACGTGCGCGGCCTGGGCGCGATGGTGGCCGTGGAGTTTCGCGATCCGCACAGCGGCGAGCCCGATGCCGAGTTCACGAAGCGCGTGCATGCGGCGGGGCTCGAGCGCGGGCTGCTGCTGCTGACCTGCGGGGTGCACGGCAACGTGGTGCGCTTCCTGTTTCCGCTCACCATTCCGGAGGCGATTTTTGAAGAAGGGCTGGGGCTGCTGGCCGAATCGATTCGGGCGGCCAACGTCTGAACGACTAACGGCGCGGCGCAATGCCGAGCGTGCGGCAGAAGTCGTAGAAGTCTTCGAGCTGCAGCGACTTGTCGAACACCGCATCGACGCCCGCCGACAGCGCGCCTTCACGCACCTCGGAGGTCGCGTGGTTCATGAACACCACGGTGCGCTGCGCGGGCGACTTGCGTTCCCTCAGGTGGTTGGCCACGGTCAGGCCGTTGCCTTGCGCAAGGAACACGTCGATCACGGCGGCGTCCCAGGCGTCGGGGTTCGCGTCGAGCCAGTCGATGGCTTCGTCGCTGCTGCTGGCGGTGGCGACGACTTCGCATCCGGAGAATTCCCTCAGTCCATCGGTCAGGGTGGTGGCGATCAGGGGGTTGTCTTCTATGAGGTAGATGCGGGTCATCGGTGCGTAGCCTGGAAATGAAATGCAACGGCTCGTCTGCGCTTGTGGCGCGGGTCTGCCGGGCCGGTCCATTGTCACGAGGCGAGGGCGGGGCGGAGTCGGACAACGCCGCCACATGGCGTCCCCCGCGCACGCGAAAGCGCTGTTTGTGCATTGCATCACTGGCGTACAAGACGCGGAGGCGGGGCGTGCCTATCTTGCGGGGCTTCTTTGACTCCGTCACGACAGGTTCTTCGATGCCGCGTTCTTCTTCGTCTTCCTTCGCTCCACCCTTCACCGCTTCGGGCCGCAGCGCGCTCGTGCAGGCGCCGCCGTGGCACTACGCCGGGTGGCTGGTCAATGTGGGCTTCTCGTTCGATGCCGCACGCGGCGCCGCGCTGGTGCCGCCGGAGGTCGGCGTGGCCACGGGCAACGGCTGCGTGCATTTCGCCGACTGGCAATCGTGCGGCGACGACGGGCGCGAAATGCTCGACCCCGTGTACGCGCAATACCGCGAGACCATCGTGGTGCTCGAGATCGAACCGGCGCGCGGCGACACGTCGCGCCGCTGCTTCTACTGCCCGCTCATCTACGTCGACCAGGATATCTCGATGCTGCGCGGCTGGCTGCAGGGCTGGCCCAAGAAGATCGGCCAGACCTGGCTCACGCGCAGCCTGCCGCTGATCCATCCGGCCGCCGCGCCGATGGCGGCCGGCAGCCGGCTTGGCGCGAGCCTCAGCGTGAAGGAGCGGCGGCTGGTGGATGCCACGGTCACGTTGTCGGGCGAGGCGAGCGGGCCACTCGGCTTCCTGGCCGCGCCCACCATCGGCGCCATCGGCTGGCCTGACCTGACGCAAGCCGGCAGCGTGGCGGTGCCGCGCTACCTGCGTGCCGACATCGTCGACCGTGTCGAAACGGGCTGGGTTCACGGCGAGGCCACGCTGCGCTTTCACGAGCACCCGGTGGAGGAGCTCGCGCTGCTCGGCCCCGTGCAGGCGACGCAGGCCAGCGCGGGCTGGATGGGCCTCACGGTGCGCGGCGCGATCGCGGTGTGAGGAGGGCGCTGCCTCCGGCGGGTGGCTGCGCTACCCTCGGCGGGCCATGACGCTTCCCGCCCCGACGACCTCGCACGTGATCGGCATGCCGCTGGCCGACGGCACGCCGGTCGAGGTGATGTTCGCGGGCGATCCCAAGGCGCACTTCGCGCTGCATTGGCATGCGGAGTGGAGCGTGGGCGCGATCGTCGAAGGCCGCTGCGAGTTCGTCTGCGCGGGCGCGCCGTGTACGGCACAGGCCGGCGAGCTGGTGCTGATGCCGCCGTTCGCGCTGCACACCGCCGGCGTGAGCGCGCAGGGCTTTCGCATGGTGATGCTGTACGTGCCGCACGCCTGGGTGGCGGCGCGAATGGGCTGGCCGGCGGATCGGCGCGGGACGCTGCGGCAGGAGGTCTGGTGCGACGAGGCGAGCGTCGATGCGCTCGCGCAGGCGGCATCGGCGAAGGACGGTGCGCGCATCGGCGCGCTGCTCGACGGCATCTTCCGCACGCAGACGACCGACCCGCTCGTGGCGGTCGCGCGGGCGACGGGGGATGCGCGCGTCGAGGCGGTGTGCGACCTGCTCGCGACCGAGGACGCCTGCCGCATCGAACCCACGTCGCTCGCCGAACGGCTCGGCGTGTCGCGCGAGCATTTCCATCGCCTGTTCCGCGCGGCGGTCGGCATGGCGCCGGCGCAGTACGCACGGCTGGCGCGCATCGCTCGCGCCAAGGTGCTGCTGCGCGAGGGCCATGCACCCGCCGAGGTGGCCGCGCAATGCGGCTTTGCCGACCAGGCGCATTTCTCGCGCTGGTTCCGCCGCTGCTTCGGCGTGACGCCGGGGAACTACCGGGCAGGCGGCTCGCCAAAAACCGGCGCGTGAGAAACTACGCCCCCGAGCGAGCGCCCCGCGTATGAACGACAAGTCCTTGAATCTGAAAGAAAAAATCATCTCCGTCGCGCCCATGATGGATTGGATGGGACCTTCAGAAAAACTGTAGGCCTATCAGTCACTTACGCTACAACGGCCTCTGGCCTGTGCCAGGAATGTGGCATTCGGGTACCGCTTGGGCCGCTTTCGACCATGTGGGCGCTGCCTCCGTCGAAGCCGACTACCTGCAGATATGGGACGCCCGTGCGATGTGGGTCAGCGAGTGCGGCCGCTATCGCTACGACCACGATCTGCACGTTTGGACTGACGCGCAAGGCGTTGTCATCCGCGCGCCGCGCCATGTGGCCTTCGTGGAGATGTGGAGCGGCTACAGCCCGCAGCGTGCATGGTCCGACATCGTGCGCGAATTCCTCGAAGCCACGATCAAGGCGAAGGCAGGGGACACGGCGCCGCTCGAAGGCTTCGTGAACGAAACCCTTGCCCAGTATTGGGAGGCTGTGGTGGAGCGCGCCGACGAGCACGCACCCTCACGTCGCGCCGAGAAATATCGTCACTTCACGGTGCCGTATGGCGGCCTCGTGCTGGTCACCGGTGTGGACGTTCAAGACAACCGCTTCGAGGTGGTGACCTGGGCCATTGGCCGCGGCGAGGAAATGTGGTGCATCGATTACAGCGTGATCTACGCGACCCCCGCCGACGAGCGCGATTGGTCGCACCTCGACACCTACCGCAAGACGATCTTTCAACATGCCAGCGGGCAGGCAATGAAGATCGAAGCGATGGCCGTGGACACCGGCGGTCACTTCACGCACCAGGCCTACAACTACTGCCGCCAGCGCGAGCGTGAACGGGTCTTTGCGGTGCGCGGCGACCCGCAGCCGTCGAAGATGGTGAAGAGCAAGGCCACCGTCCAGGACGTGAACTGGGGCGGGAAGATCATCAAGCGCGGCGTGCGCCTCTGGTACGTCGGCGCCGACACCGTCAAGGATTTGCTTTACGGCCGCCTGTGCGTCGAGAAGAAGGGCGTTGGCTTCGTTCACTTCTGCGTGGACCTGCCGCGCGAGTTCTACACGCAGTTGACCTCTGAGGCGCGCGTGCCGCAGCGCGTTGCTGGTGGCGAGGCCTACAAGTGGATGAAGTCGCCTGGCGTGCGCAATGAGGCGTTGGATTGCTCGGTCTATGCGATCTCTGCACGCACATGCTCGGTCTGCACCTATACACCGGAAAGATGTGGGAACGGCTGGAGTCCATCGTGCAGCCGGCGAACGGTGATCTGTTTCGTGTGGAACAAGCGCAAGAGGTTTCACCAGCGGACGTTCCACGCGAAACGCAATCGGTTGAGCAGCCCTCCGACCAGGCAGATGCCGAGCCGAGCACGACGAGCGCGCCGCTAGCGCCTCCCGCACCGCCAATACCGCGCCGCCGTTAGTTGCGCCCCCTAAGCCGGCTCCGCCGCGCCGAAGCGTTCAACGTCCCTCCCGTCAATCCTTCCCCGCTAGATCATGGTGAACATCACGAATCAAAACGACATCGTTCTCGACATCCTCGGGCGAGTGCAGGAAGCACTTGCCGAAGCCAAAGGCGAGCTGACGCCTGAGTTGGTGAAGGGCGTCGAGGCTGGCATCCGTGCGGACTGGGGTGGTGACCGTGTGTTCATCGCGAAGCGCCCCGGGGAGGGGCATGGCAATCGCAATAGCCGGATCTTCCGTGACTACCTTGCCGGCGAGCGCATAAAGCTGCTTTCGCGGCGCTATGAGCTTTCTGAGCGTCAGGTTCTCCGTATCGTCAAAGCGCCCGGGCGTTGAGCCGGTCCAAGACGCCTGCAACTATCGGTCGATAGTGTTGAGGCCGCGGCGAGAAGAATTAATTGCGAACTACTCAGTTGACTCGCAGCGGAAACCAAAGGCTCAAAGGATGACGGCCGATGTCATCTATGGCGCGTGGGGAAGCGTTGAGCTGGCATAAGCTGTTGCGTTAAAACAGGAATGGATTCGCGCCGCGTCGTGCTTGCTATTTGACGATTGGATCGGGAGGTGACCTGCATTCTGCGCATTGTCTGGAAACCATTGACTGGTTATAAGAAGACTGAGATATCTGTTGCATTTCCTGGGGAGCCCACCGACTTAAACTTATAGCCAAAAGCTAGGCTTTTGGCATAGACGACATCCGCCACCGGAAAAGGCTCCCACTGAGTGGCGTTTATAAGTAAGGATGCTACATTTAAGGTTGGAGACCTGATGATGCCAAGTTTTACAAGATCTTCTCGAAAATCAAGCGTTTGAACGAGCGCCAAAAATGTTGCTTGCATAGCATGCATTACTGTTCCTAGTTTGGCTTGGGCGACGTTGCCAAATCTGTCATGTTTGACGTTGTTATAGCTTTTCCACCAAGATGGATTTTTTGCCGCTTGCTGCCATGCATGCCATGGAAATGACGAATCACTTCTTTGTATATACCAAACCTTTTTGCCGTAAAACTGATCAGGGCGAAACACCTTTCGCGAGTCATTGATGTTGTAAAACGGCGCAACTCCGGCATATCGTTTTGCCCGGATCGCTGCAATTCCAAGGATGCTGTTATACCTGGCGTTATCCATTGCACTCTTGAATATGGATTCGCTTAAACTTCCACAATCCAGAAGGAGACTTGCAAGGACAGGGGAATGGACCTTTTGGTGGGCAGGAATAAATGTCACGACATTGCAAAAGGCTACAAATCTCTTTTCGATTTCCAAGAAGCTTTCGATTGCATCCAGTGCGTGATTTTGAGACATTGATTTTTCAATTGTTAAATTGCCCAGAGCGTGAGGCCGTGACGAAGTATCGTCGGCCTGAGAATGGTCCTGTTATGTTCTGTAATTGGTTTCTCTTCCGCTGACTTCAATTTGTTTGGCTGTAACCTTTGCTTGGCTTTCATGCCAAGCAGAAGTCATTTTTGCTTGATTGTCATTCCAATTTTTCTGTACATCTGATGTTTGAGAAAAATACGCGATGTCAAATTTGGTTTTCTGTTCAATGAGCGCAATATAGGCTTTTACAAGCTCCGAATTTTCTGGCAGCTCTTGGATCTTTTGTTCGAGAAAATATTTGCATTGATAGAATGCGTTGTCATTCATAATGGCCTTTGAGTTTTTGCGAAGGTAAATGGTTTGACGCCAACACGATAGTCAGGCTGTGCGTGCATTCGTTACAAACACTATAGCGAGTTTGAACGGCGAGGCCCGCTTGCTGGCGGCCCAGCCTTCATTTGCCTCCGCCGCCATTGAGATGCGGTTGGTTCGTGCGAAGCCCATTTCGGGAGTCGATTGGCGTAGATCGCTATTGCCGGGGCAGTGTTGAAGTAGCCTTGCTTTTTTCTGATCCTCGGGGATGGACTGCAGCTTCTGGCCGGCTGAGCTGAAGGGCGTGCGCCGGTTCATGCGCCATCAGACCTTGGCGCGCCGTCACAGTGCGCGTAGCGACGAGGGGAGGTGTCACCTTGCGCCTTGTCGATGTCACTTGTTGCCTTTGATAGTCCGGTCAACTCTGACCAGAGGCCCGACCGTGGCTATCGACACACCTAACACCGAACCCATCTCCTTCATCCCCGGCGATACCGTCAAATGGACGCGAGCGCTAGCGGACCATCCGGCCTCGGCCGGTTGGGCGTTGAGCTACGAACTGCTCAATGCGATGCATCGCTACGAGATTTCTGCGAACGCAGACGGCGATGCGTTTCGCGTCGTTGTTGCTGCACAGGCTACGCAGGCCTATGGCTCTGCGCGACTCGTCGATGTATTTCTGGATGGCTTCGGCGAAGGTCGGATCGGGCGCCCTGAGCTTTTTCCAGGGCCCCAGGCTTGGAGAGTTCGGCCTCTCGGTTTTTCATCCAGAGCTTCGAGGCCGGCTCGCGGTCGAAGGTTTCCGTTTCAATGTGGACGACGACGCCTTCCTCCTGAATCCGGATTCGAGCCATGTGCGCTACGCTTCCGTCCGCGCGTTTGCGTTTGGTAATGCTGCCCAAGGGGGCCCTCTCGTTGGTACATGCCGAACTTGTGGCAAGAATGTACCAGCGACACCCGAAAAATAGCGATAAACAAGATCGAATGACAGCGAATGAGATTAGCGGTAACCCCGCGCCAGTACTTGATTTTCCTCGAAAGGCCCGTGCCGCCGAAGCCATGCGCTTGTCCGTGGCCCCGATGATGGACTGGACCGACAGGCATTGCCGCGTCTTCCATCGCCTCATGACACGCCACGCGCTGCTCTACACGGAGATGGTGACCACCGGCGCGCTGATCCACGGCGACGTGCCGCGCCACCTGCGCTTTCACGAAGAAGAACATCCCGTCGCGCTGCAGCTCGGCGGCAGCGAGCCGCACGACCTCGCGCATTGCGCGAAGCTCGGCGAAGAATGGGGCTACGACGAGATCAACCTGAACTGCGGCTGCCCGAGCGAGCGCGTGCAGCGCGGCGCGTTCGGGGCCTGCCTCATGAACGAGCCGCAGCTGGTGGCCGATTGCGTGAAGGCGATGGTCGACGTGGTCGATGTGCCGGTCACGGTGAAGCACCGCATCGGCATCGACAAGATCGAGAGCTACGAGTTCGTGCGCGACTTCGTCGGTGCGGTGAGCGAGGCCGGTTGCGGCACCTTCATCGTGCATGCGCGCAACGCCTGGCTGCAGGGCCTGAGCCCGAAGCAGAACCGCGAGATTCCGCCGCTGCGCTATGCGCTGGTGCACCGCCTGAAGCACGACTTTCCGGCGCTGCAGTTTTCGATCAACGGCGGCATCGCCACCAACGCCCAGGTGCACGAGCACCTGCGGCTGCTCGACGGCGCCATGATCGGCCGCGAGGCGTACCACAACCCCTGGTGGCTGGCCGAATGGGACGCCGAGTTCTACGGCGACACCCCGCAGACGCTCACGCGCGAGGACATCGAGGCGCAGATGTGCGACTACATGGTCCGCGAGGCGGCCGAACACGGCACCAACTGGTGGTCGATCGCGCGCCACATGCTGGGCCTGCGCAACGGCCTGCCCGGCGCGCGCCGCTGGCGCCAGGTCTGGAGCGACCACCGCCTGAAGACGCGTCCGCCGCACGAAGTGATGGCGCTGGCGCACGAACCTGCCGCCCAGGCCGCCTGAATTCCGGCATCGCCGCCCCGACTTTGTAGACAGTCAACACAATTGAGCGAAGTTGACGCTTGATGGAACACAGTTTCATGACAATGCAACAACAAGTGTGAGCGAAGCACCTGTTTTTGCTCAAGAATAAGGCGGTCAGGGAAACAAGAAAAAGGTTCTGTCTTATGAGTGAAGCTGCAGGCAGCAAGGAAGAAGTCAGTGCGCTTGCCAGGGGGTTGTCGCTGCTGAAGGTCATCGGGATGGCGGCAGCGCCCGTCGGAAACCGGGAGCTGGCCGACACCACCGGCATTCCGAAGGCCACGGTGTCGCGCCTCACGGCGACGTTGGTGGGGGCGGGGTATCTGCGGCAGTCGCAAGACAGCGAGCGTTTCAGCCTGGGGCCGGTGTTGCTCGACATGAGCAGCCGCTACCTGCGCAATTTCGACCTGAGGGCGCTGGCGCGTCCCCATCTGAGCAACCTGGCCGAACTGTCGGGCGCCAGCATCCACATGGCGGTGCGCGACGACCTGGACATGCTGGTCATCGATTCGCTGCGCCCGCGCTCGGCGCTGATCAGCTCCCGCATCGACGTCGGCTCGCGCATGTCCATCGCCACCTCCGCCTCCGGCCGCGCCTACATCGGCGCCTTGCCCGGGCCCGAACAGTCGGCATTGCTGGAGCAGATCCGGCTCGAAACCGGCGAGAACTGGCACGCCATCGAGCCGCGCCTCATCGCCAGCCTCGAAGAGCACGCCCGCCTGGGCTACTGCACCTCCTTCGGCGAATGGAACCCCCAGATCCACGCCCTGGGCTTCGCACTCGAAGGCCCGCGCGGCGAACGCTACGGCGTGAGCTGCGGCGGCCCAGCCTACCTGCTGCCGAGGGAAGCCATGCTGAGCCGTGTCGCCCCGCGCATGCTGGAAATCGCCCAGCGCATCGCGACAGAGGCCGGCACCCTCACGCTAGGCTGAAAAAGGAATAGACCGCGCCCGAAGGGCGCCGGTCACCTTCGTGAGACGCCGCGGAACCGGCTTCGCCGGGCCGCAGGCGTCGCCCCCGGAAGGGGGTTGGCGAAGCGACACGAAGTGCGCGCAGCCTGGGGGAGAGCCCTATACAGCGGCTTCCAGGCCGTTGAGGAAGTGCTCGCGCATGCGCGCCATGGCCGTGGCGGCGTCGCGCGCCTCGATGGCCGCCATCACCGCGCGGTGCTCCGCCAGCGACTCGCCAATGCGCCCCGCCTTCAGCAGCGAGTTGTGGCGATTCAACTTCATCACCTTGCGCAGGTCGGCCACCATCTGGTCGCGCCACTTGTTGTTGGCAATGGCCAGCAGGCTCATGTGGAAGCGCTCGTTCACCGCAAAGAAGTGCTCGCGATCTTCCTTGCCGGGGGCGGCGGCGGCTTCCAACTCGGCGTGCAGCGCCTTCAGCTCGGCGCGCTGGGCGTCGGTGGCGCGCTCGGCCACCACCCCGGCGGCGTCGCTCTCGAGCAGCGAGAGCAGGTGGTACACGTCGGCCAGATCCTGCTCCGACACCTCGGTGACGTACGCGCCGCGGCGCACCTTCATCGTCACCAGCCCTTCGGCGGCCAGCACTTTCAGCGCCTCGCGCAGGGGCGTGCGGCTGATGCCGTATTCCTCGGCCAGCTTGAGCTCGTCGATCCAGCTGCCCGGCTCCAGCTCGCGGCGGAAGATCCGCTGGCGCAGGAGCTCGGCCACCTCTTCATAGAGGGCGCGGGGGGTCAGGGTGACGGCGGACATGGGCTGAACTGTACTTCAAAATTGCGTTTGAATTAATAATTACAGATGGGTTAGACTTGTGAACGGCTTGCAAATCCGTGCAAGCGACCTTGCGAATCCCGTCAGACCACCGCCTGGAGCGGCGCCTTCCATGAGCAGCAGCACACCCGAACCCACCTACAAGCCGGCCGACCTCGACGCCTGGGCCAAGTCCGCCGCCAAGTCGGCGCCCGGCGGCGACGTGAATGCGCTGAACTGGATCACGCCCGACGGCATCAGCGTGAAGCCGCTGTACACCGCGGCCGACCTGCAGGGTCTGAAGTACACCGACACGCTGCCCGGCTTCGAGCCCTACCTGCGCGGCCCGCAGGCCACCATGTACGCGGTGCGCCCCTGGACCATCCGCCAGTACGCCGGCTTCTCCACGGCCGAAGAGTCGAACGCGTTCTACCGCAAGGCGCTGGCCGCCGGCGGGCAGGGCGTGAGCGTGGCCTTCGACTTGGCCACCCACCGCGGCTACGACAGCGACCATCCGCGCGTGACCGGCGACGTCGGCAAGGCCGGCGTGGCGATCGATTCGGTCGAGGACATGAAGATCCTGTTCGACCAAATCCCGCTCGACAAGGTGAGCGTGTCCATGACGATGAACGGCGCCGTGCTGCCGGTGCTCGCGGGCTACGTGGTCGCGGCCGAAGAGCAGGGCGTGGCGCAAGACCAGCTCAGCGGAACCATCCAGAACGACATCCTCAAGGAGTTCATGGTCCGCAACACGTACATCTTTCCGCCGGCGCCGAGCATGCGGATCATTGGCGACATCATCGAGTACACGGCGCAGAAGATGCCCAAGTTCAACTCGATCTCGATCAGCGGCTATCACATGCAGGAAGCCGGCGCCAACCAGGCGCTGGAGCTCGCCTTCACGCTGGCCGACGGCAAGGAGTACGTGAAGACCGCGCTGGCCAAGGGCCTGGACGTCGACGGCTTTGCCGGGCGCCTGAGCTTCTTCTGGGCCATCGGCATGAACTTCTATCTGGAAGTGGCCAAGATGCGCGCGGCGCGCCTGCTGTGGTGCCGCATCATGAAGGAGTTCAACCCCAAGAACCCCAAGAGCCTGATGCTGCGCACGCACTGCCAAACGTCCGGCTGGTCGCTCACCGAGCAGGACCCGTACAACAACGTGGTGCGCACCACCATCGAGGCGATGGCCGCGGTGTTCGGCGGCACGCAGTCGCTGCACACCAACGCGCTCGACGAAGCCATTGCGCTGCCCACCGAGTTCAGCGCCCGCATCGCGCGCAACACGCAGCTCATCATCCAGGAAGAGACGCACATCACGAACGTGATCGACCCCTGGGCCGGCAGCTACATGATGGAGAAGCTCACGCAGGACATGGCCGACGCCGCCTGGACCATCATCGAAGAGGTTGAAGCCATGGGCGGCATGACCAAGGCCGTGGACAGCGGCTGGGCCAAGCTCAAGATCGAGGCCGCCGCCGCCGAGAAGCAGGCGCGCATCGACTCGGGCAAAGACGTGATCGTCGGCGTCAACAAGTACAAGCTCAAGAACGAAGACGCGATCGACAGCCTGTCGATCGACAACGTGAAGGTGCGCGAGCAGCAGGTGGCGCGCCTGCAGAGCATCCGCGCCTCGCGCGACAACGCCAAGGTGCAGGCCGCGCTGGACGCGCTCACCGATGCCGCCGAGAACAACACCGGCAACCTGTTGGCGCTGAGCATCGACGCGGTGCGCGCCCGCGCCACCGTCGGCGAGATTTCCGACGCCCTCGAAAAATCATTCGGCCGCCATCGCGCCGACACGCAGAAGGTGACCGGTGTGTACGCTGCCGCCTATGACTCGGCCGAAGGCTGGGAAAACCTCAAGACCGAGATCAACGCGTTCGCCGAAGCGCAGGGCCGCCGCCCGCGCGTGATGATTTCCAAGCTGGGACAGGACGGGCACGACCGCGGCGCGAAGGTCGTCGCCACGGCGTTCGCCGACCTGGGCTTCGACGTCGACATGGGCCCGCTGTTCCAGACGCCCGAAGAGTGCGCGCGCCAGGCCATCGAGAACGACGTGCATGCCGTGGGCGTGAGCACGCTCGCCGCCGGCCACAAGACGCTGGTGCCGGCCATCATCGAAGAGCTGCGCAAGCAAGGCGCGGACGACATCATCGTCTTCGTCGGCGGCGTGATTCCGCGCCAGGACTACGACTTCCTGTACGAAGCCGGCGTCAAGGGCATCTACGGCCCGGGCACGCCCATCCCGGCCAGCGCCAAGGACGTGCTGGAGCAGATCCGCGCGGCCGTCGCAGTCTGAGACGAAGCGACGTGGGCGATCTCTTGTCGCGGCTGTCGCTGCAGCCCGTGGATTCCAGCGATTTCGAAGACATGCTGGCCGTGCGCATCGATGCGATGCGTCCGAGCCTGGAGCGCGTCGGCCGTTTCGACCTCACGCGCTCGCGCGAGCGCCTGTCGGCCGGTTTCGTGGTGCCGTACATGCACCACATCGTGCTCGACGGTGAGCAGCGCCTGGGCTTCATCACGCTCAAGCCCGAGGACGCGGATGCGCTGCGCCTCGATCACCTGTACCTGCGCACCGGCTTCCAGGGGCGCGGCATCGGCGAATGGGCGCTGCGCTGGGCCAAGGCTCAGGCGCGCGAACAGAAGTTGGACATCAAGCTCACCGCGCTCGTGCAGAGCGACGCCAACCGCTTCTACCAGCGGCACGGCTTCGTGCTGGAAGGCGAGGAGGGTGTCGACCTGCACTACCGCTGGCGCGTGGCGTCGGAGGCCGCGTGCTGAACACCGTCGGCGCGCTCGAACGCGCGCTCGCCGATGCGCCGGGCATGGCACAGCGCCGTGCCATCGCCAAGGCGATCACGCTGCTCGAATCGACGCGCGCCGACCACCGCGCGCAGGCCGACGAACTGCTCACGGCATTGCTGCCGCGTACCGGCGCCTCGTTTCGCCTCGGCATCTCGGGCGTGCCCGGCGTGGGCAAGTCGACCTTCATCGAAACGCTGGGCCTGCTGCTGATCGGCAAGGGCCACCGCGTGGCCGTGCTCACCATCGACCCGTCGTCCACCGTGTCGGGCGGCTCCATCCTCGGCGACAAGACGCGGATGGAGCGCCTGTCGGTGCACGAGCGCGCCTACATCCGGCCCAGCCCCTCGAGCGGCACGCTCGGCGGCGTGGCCGAGAAGACGCGCGAAGCCATGCTGGTCTGCGAGGCCGCGGGCTACGACATCGTCATCGTCGAGACCGTGGGCGTGGGCCAGAGCGAAACGGCCGTGGCCGGCATGACCGACATGTTCGTGCTGCTGCAGCTGCCCAACGCGGGTGACGACCTGCAGGCGATCAAGAAGGGCGTGATGGAGCTGGCCGACCTGGTCGCCATCAACAAGGCCGACATCGACCGCGACGCCGCCACGCGCGCGCAGGCCCAGATCACTTCGGCGCTGCGCCTGTTCGGCCACCAGGGCAACCCCGACCACGCGCACGCGGTGCACGACGCCCACAGCGGCGTGGAGCGCCGCTTCTGGCTGCCCAAGGTGCTGCAGCTGAGCGCGCTCGCCGGCACCGGCGTCGACGCCTTTTGGGACGCCGTGCTCGAATTCAAGGCGCTGCAGACCGCCAACGGCAAGCTCGCCAAGCGCCGCGAAAAACAGGCCACCGCGTGGATGTGGGAACGCATCGACGCCGGGCTCAAGCAGGCGTTCCGCCAGCATGCGCAGGTGCGCGAACTGCTGCCGCAGCTCACGCAGCAGGTGGCCCAAGGCAGCCTGCCGGCCTCGACGGCGGCGCGCCAGCTGCTCGCCGCGGCCGCCATCACCGCCCGGGTGTGATACCCCGGCCCCCACAAGACTCTCCCAGCAATCCAGAACCACAGCTTCGGAAGCACACCATGCAAGAACTGATCGAACAACTCGAGAAGAAGCGCGCCCAGGCGCGACTCGGCGGCGGGCAGAAGCGCATCGACGCGCAGCACGCCAAGGGCAAGCTCACGGCGCGCGAGCGCATCGAGCTGCTGCTCGACGACGGCACGTTTGAAGAGTGGGACATGTTCGTCGAGCACCGCTCGGTCGACTTCGGCATGGCCGAGCAGAAGATCCCCGGCGACGGCGTGGTCACGGGCTACGGCATGATCAACGGCCGCCTCGTGTTCGTGTTCAGCCAGGACTTCACGGTCTTCGGCGGCGCGCTCAGCGAAGCCCACGCCGAGAAGATCTGCAAGGTGATGGACCAGGCCATGAAGGTCGGCGCACCGGTCATCGGCCTGAACGATTCGGGCGGCGCCCGCATCCAGGAAGGCGTGGCCTCGCTGGGCGGCTATGCCGACGTGTTCCAGCGCAACGTGATGGCTTCGGGCGTGGTGCCGCAGATCAGCATGATCATGGGCCCGTGCGCCGGTGGCGCCGTGTATTCGCCCGCCATGACCGACTTCATCTTCATGGTGAAGGACAGCAGCTACATGTTCGTCACCGGCCCCGAGGTGGTGAAGACCGTGACGCACGAGAGCGTGACGGCCGAAGAACTCGGCGGCGCCATCACCCACACCACGCGCAGCGGCGTGGCCGACATGGCGTTCGAGAACGACGTCGAGGCGCTGATGATGCTGCGCCGCCTGTACAACTACCTGCCGCTGAACAACCGCGAGAAGCCGCCGGTGCGCCTGGGCAACGACGGTCAGGGCGACCCGGCCGACCGGCCCGACTACTCGCTGGACACGCTGGTGCCCGACAACCCGAACAAGCCCTACGACATCAAGGAACTGATCCTGAAGGTGGTGGACGACGGCGACTTCTTCGAGCTGCAGCCCGACTACGCGAAGAACATCGTGATCGGCTTCGCGCGCATGGAAGGCCAGACGGTCGGCATCGTGGCCAACCAGCCGCTGGTGCTGGCAGGCTGCCTGGACATCAAGAGCAGCATCAAGGCGGCACGCTTCGTGCGTTTTTGCGATGCCTTCAACATCCCCGTCATCACCTTCGTCGACGTGCCCGGCTTCATGCCCGGCACCGGCCAGGAGTACGGCGGCATCATCAAGCACGGCGCCAAGCTGCTGTACGCGTATGCCGAGTGCACGGTGCCCAAGATCACCGTCATCACGCGCAAGGCCTACGGCGGCGCGTACGACGTGATGGCCTCCAAGCACCTGCGCGGCGACGTCAACCTGGCTTGGCCGCGCGCCGAGATCGCGGTGATGGGTGCCAAGGGCGCGGTGGAAATCATCTTCCGCGAAGACAAGAACGACCCCGAGAAGCTCGCCGCCCGCGAGGCCGAATACAAGGCCCGCTTCGCCAACCCGTACGTGGCCGGCGCGCGCGGCTACATCGACGACGTGATCCTGCCGCACGAGACGCGCAAGCGCATCTGCCGCTCGCTCGTGATGTTGCGCGAGAAGAAGCTCGAGAACCCGTGGCGCAAGCACGGAAACATTCCGCTCTGAGCCGCACGGAGAAAGAAGAACATGTTCAAGAAGATCCTGATTGCCAACCGCGGTGAAATCGCCTGCCGCGTGATTCAAACGGCCAAGAAGATGGGCATCCTGACCGTCGCCGTCTACTCCGACGCCGACAAGGAAGCCCGCCACGTCGAGCTGGCCGACGAGGCCGTGCACATCGGTGCCGCGCCCAGCCGTGAGAGCTACCTGCAGGCCGACCGCATCATCGCGGCCTGCAAGAAGACCGGCGCCGAGGCTGTGCACCCGGGCTACGGCTTCCTGTCGGAGAACGAAGCCTTCGCGCGCAAGGTCGAGGAAGAGGGCATTGCCTTCATCGGCCCGAAGCACTATTCGATCGCGGCCATGGGCGACAAGATCGCCTCGAAGAAGCTCGCGAACGAAGCCCAGGTCAACACCATCCCCGGCTGGAACGACGCCATCGAGACGGCCGAGCGCGCCGTCGAGATCGCCAAGGACATCGGCTACCCGGTGATGATCAAGGCCTCGGCCGGCGGCGGCGGCAAGGGCCTGCGCGTGGCCTTCAACGACAAGGAGGCCTTCGAGGGGTTCACTTCTTGCCGCAATGAAGCGCGCAATTCCTTCGGCGACGACCGCGTGTTCATCGAGAAGTTCGTCGAGGAGCCGCGCCACATCGAGATCCAGGTGCTGGGCGACTCGCACGGCAACGTCATCTACCTGAACGAGCGCGAGTGCTCCATCCAGCGCCGCCACCAGAAGGTGATCGAGGAGGCGCCGTCGCCCTTCATCACCGACGCCACGCGCAAGGCGATGGGCGAGCAGGCCGTGGCACTGGCCAAGGCCGTGAAGTACCAGAGCGCAGGCACGGTGGAGTTCGTGGTCGGCAAGGACCAGAGCTTCTACTTCCTGGAGATGAACACGCGCCTGCAGGTGGAGCACCCGGTGACGGAGTGCATCACCGGCCTGGACCTGGTCGAGCTGATGATCCGCGTGGCGGCCGGCGAGAAGCTGCCGCTGGCGCAGGCCGACGTGAAGCGCGACGGCTGGGCCATCGAGTGCCGCATCAACGCCGAAGACCCGTTCCGCAACTTCCTGCCGTCGACGGGCCGGCTGGTGAAGTTCCAGCCGCCGGCCGAGAGCATGTTCGCGAGCGACACCGGCCACCTGCACGGCGTGCGCGTGGACACCGGCGTGTACGACGGCGGCGAGATCCCGATGTACTACGACTCGATGATTGCCAAGCTCATCGTGCACGGCAAGGACCGCAACGAGGCCATCGCGCTCATGCGCGAGGCGCTCAACGGCTTCGTGATCCGCGGCATCAGCAGCAACATCCCGTTCCAGGCCGCACTGCTCGCGCACCCGAAGTTCGTGGCCGGCGATTTCAACACCGGCTTCATCGCCGAGCACTACGGCAAGGGCTTCCACGCGGAAGACGTGCCGCACGCCGATCCGGCGTTCCTGGTGGCGCTGGCCGCCTTCGTCAACCGCCGCTACCGCGCGCGCGCCTCGGGCATCAGCGGGCAGCTCGCGGGCCACGGCGTGAAGGTGGGCGAGCAGTTCGTGGTGGTCGAGCTGGGCCCCGAGGGCAAGCACGTGCACCACGCGGTGTCGGTGAGCGACTTCCAGGACAAGACCGGCGCCAGCAGCGTCACGGTGGGCGACAAGCGCTACCAGATCGAGAGCGACTTCGCGCTCGGCGCGGTGCGTGTGCAGGGCACGGCCAACGGCAAGCCCTTCACGGCGCAGGTGGAGCGCGGCGCGGGCAAGAACCCGCTGGCGCTGCGTGTGTCGCACGACGGCACGCAGATCGAGACCATGGTGCTGTCGCCGCTGGGTGCGCGCCTGCTCGAGCTGATGCCCTACAAGGCACCGCCCGACCTGAGCAAGTTCCTGATGTCGCCGATGCCCGGCCTGCTGGTCGAGGTGTCGGTGCAGCCGGGGCAGCAGGTCCAGGCCGGCGAGAAGCTGGCCGTGATCGAGGCCATGAAGATGGAAAACGTGCTGTTCGCCACGCAGGACGGCGTGGTGGGCAAGATCTCGGCGGCCAAGGGCGAATCGCTCGCCGTCGACCAAATCATTCTGGAGTTCAACTGATGGGTGCCAACGACCTGCAACAAGCGGCAATCACGCTGCACCGCCCGGCCAAGGCCGTGGCGACGCCCCAGGGCCCCTGGTCCGTGGAGGCCATCCAGGCGCTGCTCGACAAGCCTTTCATGGAACTGCTGTTCGAGGCGCAGACCGTGCACCGCCGGCATTTCCCCGAGGGCGACATCGAGCTGGCCACGCTGCTGTCGGTGAAGACCGGCGGCTGCCCCGAGAACTGCGGCTACTGCCCGCAGTCGGCCGAGTTCGACACCGGCGTGAAGGCGCAAAAGCTCATGGAGGTCGACGAGGTGGTGCGCGCCGCGCAGGCCGCCAAGGACGCCGGCGCCACGCGCTTCTGCATGGGCGCCGCCTGGCGCGCGCCCAAGGACCGCGACGTCGAGAAGGTGGCGGTGCTGGTCGAGGCCGTGAAGGGCCTGGGCCTGCAGACCTGCGCCACGCTGGGTATGCTGGAGCCGCACCACGCGCAGCAGCTCAAGGCCGCAGGCCTGGACTACTACAACCACAACCTGGACACCGCGCCCGAGTACTACACCGACGTGGTCGACACGCGCACCTACCAGGACCGCCTGGACACGCTGGCAGCCGTGCGCAGCGCCGGCATCAGCGTGTGCTGCGGCGGCATCGTGGGCATGGGCGAGCAGCCGGTGCACCGCGCCGGGCTGATCGCGCAGCTTGCCAACATGGACCCGTACCCCGAGTCGGTGCCGATCAACAGCCTGGTGCGCGTGCCCGGCACGCCGCTGGCCGACTCGGAGCCGGTCGATCCCTTCGACTTCGTGCGCATGATCGCCGTGGCGCGCATCACCATGCCGACCGCGCGCGTGCGCCTGTCGGCCGGCCGCCAGCAGATGGGCGAGGCGGTGCAGGCCCTGTGCTTCATGGCCGGCGCCAACTCGATCTTCTACGGCGACAAGCTGTTGGTCACCGGCAACCCCGACGTCGATGCCGACGTGCAGCTGCTGCGCAAGCTCGGCCTGCGCTCGCACCGCACGCAGGAGCAGGCCGAAGAAGGCGGCTGCGCATGACCACGCCGCGTCCCTTCAAGGTGCTGGGCATCCAGCAGATCGCCATCGGCGGCCCCGACAAGCTGCGCCTGCAGAAGCTGTGGGTCGACATGCTGGGGCTCGAGGTGACGGGCACCTTCCGCAGCGAGCGCGAGAACGTCGACGAAGACATCTGTTCGATGGGCAGCGGCCCGTTCAAGGTCGAGGTCGACCTGATGCAGCCGCTGGACCCCGAGAAGAAGCCGGCGGTGCACACCACGCCGCTGAACCACGTCGGCCTGTGGATCGACGACCTGCCCAAGGCCGTCGAATGGCTCACGGCGCAGGGCGTGCGCTTTGCGCCGGGCGGCATCCGCAAGGGCGCGGCCGGTTTCGACATCTGCTTTCTGCACCCCAAGGCCAACGACGAGTTCCCGATCTCGGGCGAGGGCGTGCTGGTCGAGATGGTGCAGGCGCCGCCCGAGGTGGTGACGGCCTTCAACGCGCTCGCCGCTACGCGCTGAGCGCCTTGCGCACCGGCGGCCTCACGTCGGCGCGCTGCGGCGGCAGCATCGGCTGGTGCTCGCGCGCCGGGTTCAAAATGATCGAGGTCGCGGTCTCGGTCAGGATGCAGAACTTGGCGAGCACCGCATCGAGGTGCGGCACGTCGATCACGGCGATCTCGAGGATCCAGCTGTCCTCGCCGGTCACGTTGTAGGCATTGACGCATTCGGGCGTCTCCTGCACCAGTTTCACCACGAGGTCGTAGTCGGCCCGCCCGACGCGGATGATCCCGCGAATGCCGTAGCCCAGCCGCGTGAGGTTCACGGTGGCGCGGTAGCCGGTGATGACGCCGGCGGCTTCCAGCTTTTTCACGCGCTCGGTCACGGCCGGCTGGCTCAGGTGCACGCGCCGGCCCAGCTCGGCCATGCTCAGGCGGGCGTCGGCCTGCAGCTCGGCCAGGATGCGGGTGTCGTGGGCGTCCAGCGTGGGGGTCAAGGTGAAGTCCATGGAAGTCCTTTAATTCGACGGTGCGGTGCGAGCAGAACCATGAATTTCGCATGGCTGCCGCCCAATGGCTTTCATACCATGACGGGCATTCCATACCAAGAAGAGACACCCTCGATATGTCGACACTCGCCACGCCCGCGCAGGCCGCGCCTGCCACTTCCTCCTCGCGCCCCCGGCTGACGCCGCTGCTGTGGCTGTGCCTGGCCGCCACCTGGGTGGTCTGGGGCTCGACCTACCTGGCCATCAAGTACGCGCTGATCAGCTTTCCGCCGTTCCTGCAGATGGGCTCGCGCTTCCTGGTCGCGGGCGTGCTGCTGGCGGCGTGGATGCGCTGGCGCGGCACGCCCTGGCCGACGCGCCTGCAGTGGCGCAATGCGCTGGTCGTCGGCGCGCTGATGCTCGGCGGCGGCATGGGCGGCACGGCGCTGGCCGAGGTGTCGATCGGCTCGGGGCTGGTGGTGGCGTTCATCGCCGTCATTCCGTTGCTGATTGCGCTCTTGAACCTGATCTGGGGCGTGAAGCCGGCGCGGCTCGAAGCGGCGGGCATTGCGCTGGGGCTCGTCGGCGTGCTGATGCTCACGCAGGGCAGCGGCTTCAAGGCCTCGCCCGAGGGGCTGGTCGCGATCTGCGTGGCCTGCATCTGCTGGTCGCTCGGCAGCGTGCTGAGCCAGCGCAAGCTGCCGCTGGCGCCCGGCGCGATGGGCTTCGCGAGCGAGATGCTGTGCGGCGGCGTGGTGCTGATGGTGCTGGCCGCGGTGTCGGGCGAAACGATGACCTGGCCGCCGCAGCCGGTGGCGCTGGGGGCGTGGGTCTACCTCGTGGTGTTCGGCTCGCTGATCGCGTTCAACGCCTACATGGTGCTGCTCGCGCAGGCGCCGGCCGGGCTGGCGGCGAGCTACACCTTCGTCAACCCGGTGATCGCGATGCTGCTGGGCGTGTGGATCGCCCACGAGACGGTCACGCGCTTCGAGTGGTACGCCGTGGGCGTGGTGCTGGCGGGCGTGCTGCTGTTGCTCTTCAAGCGCCCGCAGAAGGGCTGATCGAGCAGCTCAGGCCGGGCGGCGCCAGAAGGCGAGGGTGGCCGCGAGCAGCCACATGCCGACGGCGCAGCTGCGGTTGAGCACCTTGAGGCCGCGGCGCGAGAGCCAGCGCACGGCCTGCGTGCCGGCGCCGGCATAGGCCAGCATCACGCAGGTGTCGAGCGCCACGAAGATCGCGCCCAGCACCAGGTACTGCATGCCCTGCGGCTTGGCGGTGTCGATGAACTGGGGCAGGAAGGCGGCGAAGAACAGCACCGTCTTCGGGTTCGACAGCGCCACCATCAGGCTGCGCACGAGGGCGATGCGCCCGTGCGGACGGACCTCGACGGCCGACTTGGCCAGCGCCGTGCCCAGGTCGGTCGCCTCGCTGCGCCACAGCTTGATGCCGAGCCACACCAGATAGGCCACGCCCGCGACGCGGATCGCGTTGAAGAGCCATTCCGAGGCCGCGAGCAGCGAGCCCAGCCCGAGCGCCACGACCGCGATCAGCGAGACGCTGCCCAGCGAGGCGCCCGCGATGCCCCAGCTGGCGCGGCGCATGCCGCCGTCGATGCCGTTGGACAGCGCCAGCAGCATGGTCGGGCCGGGGATCACCGCCAGGGCAAGCGAGGCGACGGCGTAGATCAGCAAGGTGTCGAGGGTCATGGTTTCGTTGCTCCTTGGCGCTGTTCGGCGGCGGCGCGGGCACGCGCCAGGGCGGCTTCGACGATGGAGCGCTTGCGCGTGTCGGCGGCCTGCGGTTCGGCGGCGGCAGGCGCGGGTTCGGCCTCACGCTTCGCGGTGTCGCGATGTTGGGCGTGCAGCTTGTAGCGCTGCAGTGCGGCCTCGGCCTGAGCCTGCGACCACGCCTGCCAGCCGCTGCGGCCGGGCGTTTCGACTTCGAGCGAGATGCAATCGACCGGGCACACCGGAATGCACAGCTCGCAGCCCGTGCAGTGCGCCTCGATCACCGTGTGCATGCGCTTGTGGATGCCGATGATCGCGTCGGTCGGGCAGGCGTCGAGGCACAGCGTGCAGCCGATGCACCAGGCCTCGTCGATGACCGCCATGGCGCGTGGGCCCTCGGTGCCGAACTGCGGATCGAGCGGCCGCGCGGCGCGGCCCGTGAGCAGTGCGAGGCGCTCGATGCCCTCGGCACCGCCGGGCGGGCACTGGTTGATGTCGGCCTCGCCGTCGGCGATGGCCTGCGCGTAGCCCGCGCAATCGGGGTAGCCGCACCGTGTGCACTGCGTTTGAGGCAGTGCGTCGTTGATGCGTGCGGCCAGCCCGTTCACGGTGGGTGATGCGCGCGGCTCAGCGCGCGGCGCTGGCGCGCGGCTTCTTTGCCGCTGCGGCCGGCTTCTTGACGGCCGGCGCAGCCTTCACGGCGACCGCTTTCTTGGCGGCGACCGGCGTCTTGCGGGCCGCGGCGGTTGCCACGGCCTTCAGCTTCTGGCCCGGCTTGATGCGGTCTTCGGCCGGCAGCTCTTCGCGCGCACCGGCGCGGCGCTGGGGCTCGTCGCTGGCCGCGATGAAGTTGCGCACCTTCGGATAGACCAGATCGCGCCAGCGGCGGCCGCTGAAGATGCCGTAGTGGCCCGCGCCCTTGACCTCGTAGTGCTCGCGCTTGGCGTCGGCGATGCCGGTGCACAGGCTGTGCGCGGCCTGGGTCTGGCCCGAGCCGGAGATGTCGTCGAGTTCGCCTTCGACGGTGAGCAGGGCGGTGGCGTGGATGTCCTGCGGACGCACGCGCTCCACCTGGCCGGCGGGGCTCTTCACGTCCCAGGTGCCGTTGACCAGGTCGAAGTCCTGGAACACGGTGCGGATGGTCTCCAGGTAGTAGTCCGCGTCCATGTCGAGCACGGCGTTGTACTCGTCGTAGAACTTGCGATGGGCTTCGGCGCTGGCGTCGTCACCCTTGATCAGGTCCTTGAAGTAGTCGTAGTGGCTGCTGGCGTGGCGGTCGGGGTTCATGGCCACGAAGCCCGTGTGCTGCAGGAAGCCCGGGTAGACCTTGCGGCCCGCGCCCGGGAAGCCTTGCGGCACGCGGTAGATCACGTTGTTCTCGAACCACTCGAAGCTCTTGTTGGTCGCGAGGTTGTTCACGGCCGTGGGCGACTTGCGCGCGTCGATCGGGCCGCCCATCATGGTCATCGTGAGGGGCAGCGGCTCGCCGCGGCTGGCCATGAGCGACACGGCCGCCAGCACCGGCACGGTGGGCTGGCACACGCTCACGACGTGGCAGTTGCCGTACTCGGCCTGCAGGCGGCGGATGAACTCCTGCACGTAGTTGATGTAGTCGTCCAGGTGGAACTCGCCGTCCGACAGCGGCACCAGGCGCGCGTTCTTCCAGTCGGTGATGTAGACCTTGTGGTCCTGCAGCATGGTGCGCACGGTGTCGCGCAAGAGCGTGGCGTAGTGGCCCGACAGCGGCGCCACGATCAGCACCACGGGCTGGCTCTTGAGCGTCTTGAGGATATGCGGTTCGTCGGTGAAGCGCTTGAAGCGGCGCAGTTCGCAGAAGGGCTTGTCGAGCTCGACGGCCTCCTGGATCACGACCTCTTCGCCGTCGACCTTGACGGACTTGATGTTGAACTCGGGCTTCTCGTAGTCCTTGCCCAGCCGGTACAGCAGGTCATAGCCGGCGGCCATGCGCTGTGCCATCGGCAGTTGGCTCCAGACGGCGCCGGGGCCGTAGAGCTTGGAGGCGGCCTGGGCGAAGTCCGAAAAGGGCTCCATCAGGGAACGCTGGGCTTCGTAGAGTTGATAGAGCATCGCGGGTCTTTGAGTGGATGTTGCAGTGCAATATATCAGTGCATTTGCCGCGGCGCAGGGGGCCGAACCCTAGCTCGAAGCGGGCTGGATTCGCCTTCTGTGGCCGAATGTGAACGAATCGTCAAAAAGTCGATTCACTCACACCCGGTTGTCACCTAGATGACCTTCGCAATCGACGCGCAGACGTAGTCGATGTTCTTGCTGTTGAGCGCGGCGACGCACATGCGGCCGGTGTCGGTGCCGTACACGCCGAACTCGTTGCGCAGGCGAACCATCTGGTCCTTGCTCAGGCCCGAGTAGCTGAACATGCCGATCTGGGTGGTGATGAAGCTCATGTCTTCCTTCACGCCGGCGGCCTTCAGGCCGTCGACCAGCTTCTGGCGCATGGCCTTGATGCGCACGCGCATCTCGCCCAGTTCTTTTTCCCACAGGGCGCGCAGCTCGGGGGTGCCGAGCACCGCGGCCACCACGGCGCCGCCGTGGATCGGCGGGTTGCTGTAGTTGGTGCGGATGGCGATCTTGAGTTGCGACAGCACGCGGCCGGCTTCTTCCTTGTTCTCGCACAGCACCGACAGGGCGCCGACGCGTTCGCCGTACAGGCTGAAGCTCTTGGAGAATGAGGTCGAGACGAAGAAGGTCAGGCCGGCGTCGACGAACTTGGCGACAGCCGCGCCGTCTTCCTTCAGGCCGTAGCCGAAGCCCTGGTAGGCCATGTCGAGGAAGGGCACGAGGCCCTTGGCCTTCACGGCCGCAACAACCAGGTCCCACTGCGCGGGGGTGATGTCGTAGCCGGTCGGGTTGTGGCAGCAGGCGTGCAGCACGACGATGGTGCCGGCCGGTGCCGCGTTCAGGGCGGCCAGCATGCCGTCGAAGTTGATGCCGCGCTGGGCGGCGTCGTAGTAGGGGTAGCTTTCGACCGTGAAGCCGGCGTTGGTGAACAGCGCGCGGTGGTTTTCCCAGCTCGGGTCGCTGATCAGCACGGTGGCGTTGGGGTTGAGCTTCTTGAGGAAGTCGGCGCCGACCTTCAGGCCGCCGGTGCCGCCGATGGCCTGGATGGTGGCCACGCGGCCCGAGGTGACGGGCTCGCTCTCGGGGCCGAAGACCAGGCCCTTGACGGCGTTGTCGTAGGCCACGATGCCGTCGATCGGCAGGTAGCCGCGGGCCGAGGGGGCCTTCATCATGTTCTGCTCTGCGGCCTGCACGCACTGGAGCAGGGGCAGCTTGCCGTTGTCGTCGTAATACACGCCGACGCCGAGATTGACCTTGTGGGGGTTGGTGTCGGCTGCAAATTGCTCGTTGAGGCCGAGGATCGGGTCGCGCGGCGCCATTTCGACCGCGGTGAACATAGACATGGAAAGGTCCTTTGGGATGAAAGCTTCGCTGGCAACCGGAGGAGGCTTTATCCTTTCCGGTTGCCTTGAATTTTACCGGCGCCACGCCACCTGTCGGGAACAGCCATGCCAGAGAACACCGAAGCCATAGCAGACCTGAAGAAAGTCGACCCGATCGGGCCGGCGAAACAGGGCGAATTCATCCGCTATCCCGACTCGCCGTTCGAGCTGTTCCAGCCCTATCCGCCGGCAGGCGACCAGCCCACGGCCATCGACGGCCTGGTGGCCGGGGTGCTCGACGGCGAGGTGTACCAGACGCTGCTGGGCGTGACCGGCTCGGGCAAGACCTTCACCATGGCCAACGTGATCGCCCGGCTGGGCCGTCCGGCCATCGTGTTCGCACCCAACAAGACGCTGGCGGCGCAGCTCTACAGCGAATTCCGCGAGTTCTTCCCGAAGAACGCCGTCGAGTACTTCGTGAGCTACTACGACTACTACCAGCCCGAGGCCTACGTGCCGCAGCGCGACCTGTTCATCGAGAAGGACTCCTCGATCAACGAGCACATCGAGCAGATGCGGCTGTCGGCCACCAAGAGCGTGCTGGAGCGGCGCGACACGGTCATCGTGGCCACGGTGAGCGCCATCTACGGCATCGGCACGCCCGAGGACTACATGGAGATGCGGCTGATTGCCCGCGTGGGCGACAAGGTCGGCCAGCGCGACCTGATCTCGCGGCTCATCCGCATGCAGTACACGCGCAACGAGCAGGACTTTGCGCGCGGCACGTTCCGCGTGCGCGGCGACACCATCGACGTGTTCCCGGCCGAGCACAGCGAGCTGGCGATCCGCTTCGAGCTGTTCGACGACGAGATCGAGTCGCTGCAGCTGTTCGACCCGCTCACCGGACGCATCCGCCAGAAGGTGCCGCGCTTCACGGTGTACCCGTCGAGCCACTACGTGACGCCGCGCGACAAGGTGCTGGCGGCGGTCGAAACCATCAAGATCGAGCTGGCCGGCCGGCTCAAGGAACTCACCGGCGCAGGCAAGCTGGTCGAGGCGCAGCGGCTGGAGCAGCGCACGCGCTTCGACCTGGAAATGCTGGCCGAGATCGGCCACTGCAAGGGCATCGAGAACTACACGCGGCACCTCTCGGGCGCGGAGCCTGGCGACCCGCCGGCGACGCTCACCGACTACATGCCGAAGGACTCATTGATGTTCCTCGACGAGAGCCACCAGATGATGGGCCAGCTCAGCGCCATGTACAACGGGGACCGGGCGCGCAAGGTCACGCTGGTCGAGTACGGCTTTCGCCTGCCGAGCGCGCTGGACAACCGGCCGCTCAAGCTCGAGGAGTTCGAAAAGCGGGTGCGCCAGTGCATCTTCGTGTCGGCCACGCCCGCGCAGTACGAGAAGGACCACGCCGGCAACGTCGTCGAGCAGCTGGTGCGGCCCACCGGGCTGATCGACCCCGAGGTCGAGGTGCGTCCCGCCACGCACCAGGTGGACGACGTGCTGGGCGAGATCCGCATCCGCGTCGAGAAGAACGAACGCGTGCTGATCACCACGCTGACCAAGCGCATGGCCGAGCAGCTCACCGACTACCTGAGCGACAACGGCGTGAAGGTGCGCTACCTGCACAGCGACGTCGACACGGTCGAGCGGGTGGAAATTCTTCGCGACCTGCGACTGGGCTCGTTCGATGTGCTGGTGGGCATCAACCTGTTGCGCGAAGGACTGGACATTCCCGAGGTGTCGCTGGTCGCGATCCTCGATGCCGACAAGGAAGGCTTCCTGCGCGCCGAGCGCTCGCTGATCCAGACCATCGGCCGGGCGGCGCGCAACCTGAACGGCAAGGCCATTCTTTATGCCGACCGGATGACCGAGTCGATGAAGAAGGCCATCGGTGAAACCGAGCGCCGCCGCACCCGGCAGATTGCCCACAACGAGGCGAACGGCATCACGCCGCGCAGCATCGTGAAGCAGGTGCGCGACCTGATCGACGGCGTCTACAGCGAGAAGACCGGCAAGGAAATGGCCAAGCTCGACCTGGAACGCGCCAAGGTCGAGGACATGAGCGAGAAGGACATCGCCCGGGAAATCAAGCGGCTCGAAAAGCAGATGCTGGAGCACGCCCGCAACCTCGAGTTCGAAAAGGCGGCCCGGGTGCGCGACCAGCTGGCGCTGCTGCGCGAGCAGGCGTTCGGGGCGTCGGGCGGCGACAACATCGCCGGTTTGGCGTCCTGATTTCGGCTAGGTCATAAGTTCGCTTTCTTCAAGCGAGCCGCGCTGGGGTTTACCCGAGCAGATCTCAGGGGCTTCTGCTATACTTGACCGAAATACTCAACAACAAAGAACTTCGCGATGAAGGACCGACTCCTACCGGCTGGTTCACCAGCGTCGGGGTCGGGCAGGGCGGAGACGAAGTCACCGCGGCCCAAGGCTGTGGTGTCATTTCAACGGTAAGCACTTGAAGGAGCTTGCGATGCGTCTCACTACCAAAGGCCGTTTTGCGGTCACAGCAATGATCGATCTGGCGTTGCGTCAGAACACCGGTCCGGTCACGCTGGCTGCGATCAGCCAGCGGCAGCAGATTTCGTTGTCGTACCTCGAACAGCTGTTCGGCAAACTGCGCCGCCACGAGCTGGTCGAGTCGACCCGCGGCCCCGGCGGCGGCTACAGCCTCGGACGCAAGGCGGCGGACATCACGGTCGCCGACATCATCGTGTCCGTCGACGAGCCGATCGATGCCACGCAGTGCGGCGGCAAGGAAAACTGCCTCGGTGAGCAGGGTCGCTGCATGACGCACGAGCTCTGGGCCTCGCTGAACCAGCGCATGGTCGAGTTCCTCGACTCCGTCACGCTGCAGAAGCTGGTCGACGACCAGATCGCCAAGGGCGTGCAGATCGAGAACAAGCCGGTCGTCAAGCGCGCCATCTCGGCCCAGCCGGTGGTCAAGCCCATCCGCGTGAACGCACCGAATTCGGTCTTCGCCCTCGGCAACGTCTTCGCGAAGTCCTGACCCCGATGAGTCCGGCGATGCCTGCGGGCATCGCCCTGAGTTTGCCCTGATCCCAGAACACAACCCCCCACGCCAGCCCGAGCCAGCCATGGACGTCACTCCTCATTTTCCGATCTATCTCGATTACGGCGCCACCACGCCGGTCGACCCGCGTGTGGTCGACGCCATGATTCCCTGGTTGCGCGAACACTTCGGCAACCCGGCATCGCGCAGCCACGCCTGGGGCTGGGAAGCCGAAGAAGCGGTCGAGAAGGCGCGCGGCCAGGTGGCCGACCTGATCAACGCCGACCCGCGTGAGATCGTCTGGTCGTCGGGCGCCACCGAGTCGATCAACTTGGCGCTCAAGGGCGCGGCCCACTTCTACAAGGGCAAGGGCAAGCACCTGATCACCCTGAAGACCGAGCACAAGGCTGTGCTCGACACCATGCGCGAACTCGAGCGCCAGGGCTTCGAAGTGACCTACCTCGACGTCGAGGAAAACGGCCTCGTCGATCTCGAGAAGTTCAAGGCGGCCATCCGCCCCGACACCATCCTGGCCAGCGTGCTGTTCGTGAACAACGAAATCGGCGTGATCCAGGACGTGGTCGCGCTGGGCAACGCCTGCCGCGAAAAGGGCGTGATCTTCCACGTCGACTCGGCCCAGGCCACCGGCAAGATCGACATCGACATCACGAAGCTGCCCATCGACCTGATGAGCCTGGCTTCGCACAAGACCTATGGCCCCAAGGGCATCGGCGCGCTGTACGTGCGCCGCAAGCCGCGCATCCGCCTCGAAGCGCAGATGCACGGCGGTGGCCATGAGCGCGGCATGCGCTCGGGCACGCTGCCCACGCACCAGATCGTCGGCATGGGCGAGGCCTACCGCATCGCCAAGCTCGAGATGAAGGACGACATCGCCCATGCGGCGCGCCTGCAGAAGCGCCTGCTCGACGGCCTGAAGGATGTCGAACAGGTCTTCATCAACGGCGACCTCGAGCGCCGCGTGCCGCACAACCTGAACATGAGCTTCAACTACGTCGAAGGCGAGTCGCTGATCATGGGCATCAAGGGCCTGGCGGTGTCGTCGGGTTCGGCCTGCACCTCGGCCAGCCTGGAGCCCAGCTATGTGCTGCGCGCCCTGGGCCGCAGCGACGAGCTGGCCCACAGCAGCCTGCGCATGACCATCGGCCGTTTCACGACCGAAGAAGAAATCGACTACGCCATCTCGACCATCAAGCACAACGTCGCCAAGCTGCGCGAGCTGAGCCCCCTGTGGGAGATGTTCCAGGACGGCGTCGACATCAGCACGATCCAGTGGTCGGCCCACTGACCCAGGCCAGCCCAAGGCTCCACGATTGAACAAAGTTTGAGAGGTACACCATGGCATATTCTTCCAAGGTCATCGACCACTACGAAAATCCCCGCAACGTCGGTTCCTTCGAAAAGGGCGACGACTCGGTAGGCACCGGCATGGTCGGCGCCCCGGCTTGCGGCGACGTGATGAAGCTGCAGATCAAGGTCAACCCCGAAACCGGCGTGATCGAAGACGCGCGCTTCAAGACCTACGGCTGCGGCTCGGCCATCGCTTCCTCGTCGCTCGTGACCGAATGGGTCAAGGGCAAGACGCTCGACGAAGCGGCGGCCCTCAAGAACGCGCAAATTGCCGAAGAACTGGCGCTGCCGCCGGTCAAGATCCACTGCTCGATCCTCGCGGAAGACGCCATCAAGGCGGCCGTGAGCGACTACAAGGCCAAGCACGGCGCCAAGACCCCCGAGTCGACCGCCGAAGCTGCTGTTCACTGAGATGGCCGTCACGCTGACCGAAGCCGCTGCGCGCCACGTCACCCGCTACCTCGGCAAACGAGGCAAGGGCGTGGGCGTGCGGCTGGGCGTGAAGACCACCGGCTGCTCGGGCCTGGCCTACAAGCTCGAGTACGTCGACGAGTTCACGCCTGAAGACGTGGTGTTCGAAGACCATGGCGTGAAGGTGCTGGTCGACCCGAAGAGCCTGGCCTACATCGACGGCACGCAGCTCGACTTCGTGCGCGAAGGCCTGAACGAGGGCTTCAAGTTCATCAACCCGAACGAACGTGATCGCTGCGGCTGCGGCGAAAGTTTTCGCATCTGATGCGTCGTCGCTGACCGCGACCACAGCCGCCACCATGTCATGTGCTGGCGGTTTTTTCTTGCCATGAACCTCAACGACACCGACTTCCAACTGTTCGCCGTCCCGGCGACCTTCGCGCAGGACCGCGCCGTGCTCGACGCGCGCTGGAAGGAACTGCAGCGCGAGGCGCACCCGGACCGCTTCGCCGCGCAGGGCGCCGCGGCGCAGCGCGTGGCCATGCAGTGGTCGGTGCGCATCAACGAGGCCTACCAGCGGCTCAAGGACCCGATCCGTCGCGCGAGCTACATCTGCGAACTCAACGGCGCGCCGCTGAATGCCGAGAACAACACGGCGATGCCCGGCGCCTTTCTGATGCAGCAGATGGAATGGCGCGAAGCGCTCGACGACGCCCGCGACATCGCCGCCGTCGAGGTGCTGCAGGAGGACGTCGAAACCACGCGCGCCCGCGCACTCTCGTCACTCGACTGGCTGATCGACGAGAAGGGTGACTACCCCGGTGCCGTTCAGCAAGTGAGAGCCCTCATGTTCATTGAGCGCTTCGGCGAGGACGTCGAGAAAAAACTCGATCAGTTGGGACAATAAGCCCTTATGGCTCTTCTTCAGATTTCCGAACCCGGCCAGGCGCCTGACCCGCACCAGCGCCGCATCGCCGTGGGCATCGACTTGGGCACCACGCATTCGCTGGTGGCCTCGGTGCGCAACGGCGTGGCCGAATGCCTGCCCGACGACCAGGGCCGCGTGCTGCTGCCCTCGGCCGTGCGCTACCTGGACGGCGATCGCCGCCAGATCGGCTTCGACGCCGTGGCCGCGCGCGCGCAGGACCCCGCCAACACCATCACCTCGGTCAAGCGGCTCATGGGCCGCGGCCTGGCCGACATTGCGAACCGCGACGCCATGTCGTACCGCATCGGCGGCGACGACGGCGGCATGGTCAAGGTGCAGACCTCGGCCGGCGAGAAGTCGCCCGTCGAGATCAGCGCCGAGATCCTGGCCACGCTGCGCTACCGCGCCGAAGACACCTTCGACGACGAGCTCTACGGCGCCGTCATCACCGTGCCGGCCTACTTCGACGAAGGCCAGCGCCAGGCGACCAAGGACGCGGCGCAGCTCGCGGGCCTGAACGTGCTGCGTCTCATCAGCGAGCCGACCGCCGCAGCCATCGCCTACGGCCTGGACAACGCGAGCGAAGGCGTCTATGCGGTCTATGACCTGGGCGGCGGCACCTTCGACATCTCGATCCTGCGGCTCACGCAAGGCGTGTTCGAAGTGATCGCCACGGGTGGCGACTCGGCCCTCGGCGGCGACGACTACGACCACGCGATCGCCGACTTCGTGCTCGCGCAGACCGGCCGTCAGGCCGGCAGCGACAACGACCGCGCCGCACTGCTCGTGGCCGCGCGCGCCGCCAAGGAAGCGCTGACCGATGCCGAGTCGACCCTCTTCAGCGCCGCGCTGGCGGGCGGCAATGCCGAGTTCACGCTGACGCGCGCGCAGTTCTTCGCCGCCACGCAGGCGCTCACCGACCGCACCCTCGCGGCCGTGCGCAAGGCACTGCGCGACGCGAAGCTCAAGCCCGAAGAGTTGCAGGGCATCGTGCTCGTCGGCGGCTCCACGCGCATGCCGCAGATCCGCAGCGCAGTGGCTGCGTATTTCGGCCGCGAGCCGCTGATCAACCTGAACCCCGACGAGGTCGTGGCGCTCGGCGCCGCGATCCAGGCCAACCAGCTGGCCGGCAACAACGGCGCGGGCGAGCTGCTGCTGCTCGACGTGATCCCGCTGTCGCTCGGCATCGAGACCATGGGCGGCCTGGTCGAGCGCATCGTGCCGCGCAACCAGACCATCCCGACCGCGATGGCGCAGGACTTCACGACCTACCAGGACGGCCAGACCGCGCTGGCGCTGCACGTGGTGCAGGGCGAGCGCGACCTCGTGTCCGACTGCCGCAGCCTCGCGCGCTTCACGCTGCGCGGCATCCCGCCGATGGCGGCCGGCGCGGCGCGCATCCGCGTGACCTTCACCGTCGACGCCGACGGCCTGCTGAGCGTGAGCGCCAAGGAGCAGGGCAGCGGCGTCGAGGCCAGCGTGGCGGTCAAGCCCTCGTACGGCCTGTCGGACGACCAGATCGCGACCATGCTGCAGGAAAGCTTCTCCACCGCCCAGCAGGACATGCAGACCCGCGCGCTGGTGGAATCGCGCGTCGATGCCGACCGCATGCTGCTGGCCACGCAGAGCGCGCTCGATGCCGACGGCGATCTGCTGAGCGCCGAAGAGCGCGCCGCCATCGACGCCTCGATGGCGCAGCTGCGCGACGTTGCCAAGAGCAGCAACGAAGCCGCCGCGATCGAAGCCGCCACGAAGGCGCTGGCCAACGACACCGAAGCCTTCGCCGCCCAGCGCATGAACGCGGGCATTGCACGCGCGCTCGCGGGCCGCAAGGTCGAATCCCTGTAGACAGAACAATTTCATGCCCACGATCAAGATCTACCCGCATCCCGAGTACTGCCCGCAAGGCGCCGAGATCACCGCGCCCGCCGGCACCTCGATCTGCGAGGCGCTGCTCGACCACGACATCAACATCGAGCACGCCTGCGAGATGAGCTGCGCCTGCACCACCTGCCACGTGATCGTGCGCGCGGGCTTCGACTCGCTGAACGAAGCGGAAGAGGGCGAAGAAGATTTGCTCGACCGCGCCTGGGGCCTGGAGCCGCAATCGCGCCTGAGTTGCCAGTCGATCCTGGCGCAGGAGAATGTGACGATCGAGATTCCGAAGTACTCGATCAACCACGCCAAGGAAAACCACTGATGTCGCGCCAGATCGTTCTCGATACCGAAACCACCGGGCTCTCTGCGGAGAACGGCGACCGCATCATCGAGCTGGGCTGCGTGGAGCTGTTCGCGCGCAAGCTCACCGGCAACGACCTGCACATCTACTTCAACCCGGAGCGCGAGAGCCACGAGGACGCGCTCAAGGTCCACGGCCTGACCACCGACTTCCTGCGCGACAAGCCGAAGTTCGCCACGCTGGGCAAGGACATCATCGAGTACCTGCGCGACGCCGAGCTGATCATTCACAACGCGGCCTTCGACGTCGGCTTTCTCAACAAGGAATTCGAGCGCGCCGGCCTGCCGCCGCTCAAGACCTTCGTGAGCGAAGTGACCGACACGCTGGCCATGGCCAAGCTGGTCTACCCGGGCAAGCGCAATTCGCTCGACGCGCTGTGCGACCGCTTCGGTGTCGACCGCTCGAACCGCACCTTCCACGGCGCCAAGCTCGACGCGCAGCTGCTCGCCGACGTCTACATCAACCTCACGCGCGGGCAGGACGCGCTGCTGATCGACGTGGCCTCGAACGAGCCCGCGCAGGGCACCACGATCGTAGCCATCGACCTGAGCCAGTTCGAGCTGCCGGTGATCGCGGCGGCCGAGCATGAACTCAGCGCGCACGAGGCCGTGTTGTCGCAACTCGACAAATCCAGCGGCGGAAAAACTTTATTTCGCCAAAACGGCTGAAAAGCTATGGCATAATCTGAGGCTTCGCACAACGCGATACGTGTTCAAGACACTGAACTCAAAAGCAGTGTCTCAGGGCGGTTAGCTCAGGGGTAGAGCACAGCATTCACACTGCTGGGGTCGGAGGTTCGAAGCCTCCACCGCCCACCATTTCAGACCTACGACAGACGGCACCATCAGGTGCCGTTTTCGTTTCAGGCGGCACCTTCGGGTGCCGTTTTTGTTGGTCCCGCGCAAATCCCGATGCCATTCAGGACGGGTCTGCCGCGCTCAGAAGGAGCGGCCCTCGCGGTTGCGCCGCAGGTCGGCCTCCACCATCATCGCGCACAGCTCTTCCAGCGTCGTGCGGGGCTCCCAGCCCAGCGTCTTCCTGGCATGCGACGCATCGCCGATGAGCAGTTCCACTTCCGCGGGCCGATAGAACTTCGGGTCGATTCTCACGAGGACCTTGCCGCTCTCGCGGTCGATGGCGACCTCTTCCTGCGCCGCCCCTTCGAACCGGAGCTCATAGCCCGCGGCCCTGAACGCCATGTCGACGAAATCCCGCACGGTTTCCGTGCGGTTGGTGGCGAGCACATAGTTGTCCGGCTTGTCGGCCTGCAGCATGCGCCACATGCCATCGACGTATTCCTTCGCATAGCCCCAGTCGCGCTTGGCATCCATGTTGCCCAGCGTGAGCACATCGAGCTTGCCGAGCCTGATCTTGGCCGCCGCGTCGGTGACCTTGCGCGTCACGAATTCGCGGCCGCGCAACGGGCTCTCGTGGTTGAAGAGGATGCCGCAGCAAGCGAAGAGCCCGTAGCTCTCGCGGTAGTTCATCGTCATCCAGTGGGCGAAGAGCTTGGAGACGCCGTACGGGCTGCGGGGATAGAAGGGCGTGTCTTCCTTCTGCGGAATGGCCTGGACGTTGCCGAACATCTCCGACGTCGAGGCCTGGTAGTACCTGATGCCGCGGTCCGTCAGGCGGATCGCGTCGAGCAGGTGGAGGGTGCCCAGCCCGTTGATGTTCGTGGTGGCTTCGGGCTGGTTGAAGCTCGCGCCCACGTAGCTCTGTGCTGCCAGGTTGTAGACCTCGTCGGGCTGCGCATCGCGAATGAGCGTGATCGAACTGCCCAGGTCCGTCAGGTCGTACTCCACGAGATGAAGCTCTGGATGGTCCTGGATGCCGAGCGACTCGATGCGCCAGAAGTTCACCGAACTGGTTCGGCGGAAGGTTCCGTAGACGGTGTAGCCCTTGCTCAGCAGCAGCTCGGCCAGGTACGCCCCGTCCTGTCCGGTAATGCCAGTGACGACAGCACGTTTTTTCATGGCTTCAATGAGGTGAGAGAAAGGGAAGGGACGGGTCAGGCCGGCGCATCGACGCCACGTTCAGCCGTGGGCTGCAGGGCCGCTTGCAACGCGAGCGCCTCGCGCTTCTCGGCCGCGGGGCAGCGGCCGTAGGTGTCGTCGAAGCGCACGATGTCGTCTTCGCCGAGGTAGCTGCCGGTCTGCACCTCGATCACTTCCAGCATCGTCTTGCCTGGGTTTTCCAGCCGGTGGATGGTGCCCGAGGGCAGGTAGATCGACTCGTTCTCCCGCACCAGCAGCACTTCGCCGCCGCGCGTGGCCTTGGCCGTGCCCTTGACGACGATCCAGTGCTCGGCGCGGTGGTGGTGCATCTGCAGCGACAGCTTGCCGCCGGGCTTGACGGTCAGGTGCTTCACCTGGAAGCGCTCGCCGGTGTCGATGCTGTCGTAGGCGCCCCAGGGCCGCACCACGCGGCGATGCTCGGTGGCTTCGACCGTGCCTTCGCGCGCCAGCATGCGCACCACCTCGGCCACCTGTTCGGCGCAGTCCGCGCCCGCGACCAGCACCGCGTCCGGCGTGTCCACGATGATCAGGTCCTCGGTGCCGAGCGCCACCACGGGCCGGTGCGGCGCATGCACGAAGGTGTTGCGCGAGTTCAGCACGCTGCCCGCGCCGCTCACGCGGTTGCCCGCCTCGTCGGCCGGGTGCAGCTGGGCCACGGCGTTCCAGCTGCCCACGTCGCTCCAGGCACCCTCGAAGCGCACCACCGCGACGTCGGCGTGCTTTTCGAGCACCGCGTAGTCGATGCTGTCGCTGCGGCAGCCTTCGAAGGCCTCGCGGTCCAGGCGCACGAAGCTGCCGTCGACTGACACCGCGGCGGTCGCGCGTTCGCAGGTGGCGAGGATGTCGGGCGCATGCGTGCGCAGGGCCGCGACCAGCGTGCGCGCCTGGACCAGGAAGATGCCCGCGTTCCAGCAGTAGTTGCCCTGCAGGATCAGCGTTTGCGCCACCGCCGCCGTCGGCTTCTCGACGAAGCGCGCCACCGCGTGGCTGGGGCCATGGCCCGTGGCCCCGGCCGCCTCGATGTACCCGTAGGCCGTGCTCGGAAAGCTGGGCGCGATGCCGAAGGTGACGATCTTGCCCGCCAGGGCTGCTTCGACGCCGCTGCGCATCGTGGCCTCGAACAGCGCCACGTCGGGAATGTGGTGGTCCGCGGGCGCAAAGAGCAGCAGGTCGTCGGGCTCGGCCAGCAGCGCTGCCGCGGCCATCGCGGCGGCCGTGTTGCGGGGCACGGGCTCGAGGATCTGGCGGCCCTGCGCGTGCGCGTTCTCGATCGTCTCGCGCACCAGGAAGCGATGCTCTTCCGACGCGACGCAGGTGATCGTCCGGTTCAGCGTCGCGAGCCGTTCGAGCGTGAGGTGCAGCAGGCTCTTGTTGCCCACGATCGGTGCGAACTGCTTGGGAAAGGCCTTGCGCGACAGCGGCCACAACCGCGTGCCGCTGCCGCCGCACAGGACCACGGGATGAATGGTGGGGGTGTTCATGGTGACCAGCCTTTGTGTGTGCAGTGGGTGATGAACCGGATCGCTTCGAGGGCGTGCCGCTCAGATCAGGCCCGTGTGAACGGCGAGGTTCACCGCCTGGGCGCGCGAATGCACATGCAGCTTCTTGTAGATGCTCTTGATGTGCACGTTGACCGTCTGGCCGGTGATGCCGAGCTTGGCGCCGATCTCCGCCGAGACGTAGCCCGACGCCACGTGGCGAAGGACCTGGCTTTCGCGCGGTGTCAGCGTCGTGTCGCGCGGCGGCGATGCATCGTCGGCGGGCTGCGGCTCGCGGGGCTGGTGGTTCAGGCGGTGCAGCAGGCGCCGCGCGAGCCGCGGCGTGATGACGGCGCCGCCGTTCACCACGTGCAGCACCGCGTCGGCAAAGCTCTGCAGCCAGGCGTTCTTCAGCAGATAGCCCGTGGCGCCCAGCTCGAAGGCGCGCAGCACGTGGGCATCGTCCTCGAGCGCGGAGATCACGATGATCTCGCCGTTGCCATGGTGGCGGCGCGCCTCGGCGATCAGCTCGAAGCCCATGCCGTCGCTGAGCCGCAGGTCGACCATCAGCACATCGAACGCATGCGTGGCCAAGAGCTTGCGCCCCTCGCGGATGCTGTCGGCCTGGCCTTCGAGCTGGATGCGCAGGTCCGACAGCAACTCCTGCGCGATCACCCGGCGCATGTACTCGTCGTCGTCGATGAGCAGCACGCGCACCGGCGATTTTTCCTGGCCCGTCATGAAGTCCGGCCACAGCCTCGCGGCGGGCGCGCACACGGGGGCGGACGGGCCCGGGCGG
>NZ_JBWKXQ010000064.1:0-41411 GCF_059423125.1 Variovorax sp. GW531-E2
TCGCTGCGGCGGAGGGCGTGTGGGTGGTCATGGGCGGGGCTCGCGCGTCAGGCCGACGCGGCGGGGGCGAGAGTGACGGGTTGGGGATCGAAGATGCGGTAGCGCTTCCAGGGCAGCGTGAGCCAGTTGCCCTGGGTGTTCTGCAGGTGCTCCTGCACTTCCAGCGTGGCGCGCGACGAAGCGGGGCCGTCCTGGCTGCTGATGCGCAGCCAGTGCAGCCGGGCCCGCGCATAGGCGTGGCCGAAGTCTTCCCAGCTCTCGAAGCTGTCCTGCGCGCGCTGCGCGTTGAGGAACAGCACCAGCCAGGCCTGCGACTCGGGCACCCAGCCCAGCAGCGCGATGCAGCGCACCAGGAAGGCGGTGCGCGCGCAGTCGAAGGCCAGCGCGTCGCGCACCTGGCCTTCGGCCGCGAGCTGTTCGTAGAAGTTGGCGTGGGTGCGGCCGAGCCCGCCGACCCAGCCGACCAGCGCGGCCTGCATCTGCGTGGCGATGTCGCGCTCGGGCAGGTCGGCGGCCATGTTCATTTCGCGCAGCACCTGCTTGGCCAGGCGCTGGCGCTGCTCGGCGGGCACGTCGAGCGCCAGCGTGTCGCTGTCGCAGCGCAGGCCGTTGCGCAGCAGCAGGATGTCGCCGAGCGCCAGCGCCCAGCGGCGGCGGTTGGGCACCACCTTGCCGGCGTCGGCCTTGGCCTGCGCCGCGCGCACTGCAAGGTCGGCGTTGGCCTTTTCCATGTGGCCGATCGCCGTGCCCGAGCCGCGCACGACGATGCGGAATGCCGTGCGCACGACGAACCACGCGATGCGCACCGCCAGGTACAGCAGGCCCAGGAACACAACGATGACGATGGCCTGCGTCATGGCAATGCAGCTCCCAACGGCGGCGCGCACACGGCGGCGCTCAGCGAGATGCCTTCGATCTCCAGCATCGTGGCGGGCGCCTGCGTGGGGGCCGCTTGCAGCGACGGCGGCAACCGGTTCGCGGGGAGCGTCAGCCGGGCGGCGGCGGCCACCGCCACGTCCATCTGCCGCAGCCGCGCCAGCTCGTGCGGCGCGATGCGCAGCAGCAGCCATTGCAGGGCCGGCGGCGGCTGCTCGAAGTGCTCGATCAGGTGGAAGTTGCCGCTCATCACGCTGAGCAGGAAGTCGGGGCTCTGCACGTCGGTGACGAACTTCCATTCGCCCCGGGCGGTGTCCGAGGCCTCGGGCTCGAACACCAGGCCCATGCCCTCGCAGTCGCTGTGGCGCTCGCCGCGCGGCGGCAGCGTGCGCAGGAACTGCAGAACGTCGTCGGCGTACTTGCGGATCGGGTGGCGGTTCTGCTTGCCCTTGATCTGGTCGACGCGCAGCCCGTCGGCGTGAACTTCGAGGCTGATGGTCACGTGCGGCAGGTTGCCCGCGCTGCGCAGCGTGAACAGGCGCAGCCGGCCGCTCTGCGCGGCGCTGGCGTACTGCTCGCCGTAGCCGCCGTTGAGCTTCTTGATGTTGGCGAACTGGCCCAGGCAGTGCTGCATGTGGAACGACTCGTAGGCCATTTCCTCGCGCAAGGCCGCATGGCTGCCGATGAACTCGAAGATCACGCCGTTGGGCGTGCGCAGCACTTCCTTCAGCGCCAGGCCGCTGCTGGGCACCCAGCCCTTGTTGCGCTTGGCCTGCATGCGCTGGTGCTCCTGCTCCCACAGGGCCATGGCCATGAAGCAGGTGATGCGCTGCAGCTTCTGCTCGAGCCGCGTGCCGCGCCGCGAGCGCAGGAACTCCACCAGCATGCGTTCGCGGTCGACCAGCAGCAGGTGATCGGGGTCGAGGTAGTAGAAAGTCTTCGGGGTGGCTTCGGCGGCGGGCGATTCGGCCGTGTTGCCCTTGTTGCCCTTGGACTTTTCCTTGTCCTGCGCGGACGCCGCGTTCACCGCGACAGGCGCACGCGGCTGCAGCTGCTTGGCCAGCCACTCGGGCAGCGGCTTGTCGGGCCCGGCCGCGGCCAGGTAGTCGGCGGGCGACTGCACCGGCAGCACGTTGCCGAAGCTGCCGATGGCCCAGCGGAAGAAGTGGTTCAGCAGCCAGGCCGCCATGTCGGCGTCGTCGCCTCGCTCGGCGCTGCGGCGCGCGATCGCGGCCTTCACCTCGGGCGCGTTCACCACGTCGCGCGGCAGGTACACCGCCGTCGCCGCGGCCGTGGGCGGCGAGGACGGGTTCGTGGACGGAGACGGAGTCGGGATCGGCATCGACGGGCGGGCGACTTACAGCGTGAAGTCGTACTCCACCGTGATCGGTGCGTGGTCGCTGAACTTGACCGTCTTGTAGATCGCCTCGGTGCGCGCCAGCGCGCCCATCGCCGGCGTGGCCAGGTGGTAGTCCAGCCGCCACCCCACGTTGTTCGCGTAGGCCTGGCCGCGGTTGCTCCACCAGGTGTAGGCGTCGCCTGTGGTGTCGGGCTTGAGGCGGCGGTACACGTCCACCAGGCCGGCGCCTTCGGTGCCGGCGTCGAGCAGGCGCGTCATCCAGGCGCGTTCTTCGGGCAGGAAGCCGCTGTTCTTCTGGTTGCCGCGCCAGTTCTTCAGGTCGATTTCCTGGTGCGCGATGTTGATGTCGCCGCACAGGATGAACTCGCGCTCCTTCTTCAGCGCCAGCAGGTGCGGGAAGAAGCCCTTCAGGAAGCGGAACTTGGCGGCCTGGCGCTCCTCGCCCGAGCTGCCGCTTGGGAAGTAGCAGCTGATGACCGAGAACTTGCGTTTCGGCGTGTCGAAGCGCAGCTCGAGGTAACGGCCTTCGGCGTCGAATTCGGGATCACCCCAGCCCACCACCACGGCGCTGGGCGCATGCTTCGTGTAGATGGCGGTGCCCGCGTAGCCTTTTTTCTCGGCAAAGTGGAAGTGGCCCTGCAGGCCCGCCATCTGCTCGAAGCGGCCTTCGACATCGCTGGCCTGGACGCGGATCTCCTGCATGCAAATACAATCCGGCGCGAGTTCGGCCACCCAGTCGGCGACGCCCTTGGTGGCCGCCGAGCGCAGGCCATTGAGATTGAGACTGGTCAGTTTGAACACAAGGAATTTCCAATGGCTGTAGACGGTCAGACAAGCAGCGCGGTGGCACAGGACTTCGTCCAGTTCGCGCTCGACGCCGGCGTGCTTCGCTTCGGCGAATTCAAGACCAAGGCCGGTCGCATGAGCCCGTATTTCTTCAATTCGGGCCTCTTCGACGACGGCGCCAAGATCGCGCGGCTCGCCGGATTCTATGCAGACCGCCTGGTCGAAAGCGGCCTCGAGTTCGACATGATCTTCGGCCCCGCCTACAAGGGCATCCCGCTGGGCGCCACCGTGGCCGCCGAGCTGGCCCGGCGCGGGCGCAACTACCCCTTTGCCTACAACCGCAAGGAAGCCAAGGCGCACGGCGAAGGCGGCAACCTCGTGGGCGCGCCCCTCAAGGGCCGCGTGCTCATCGTCGACGACGTGATGTCGGCCGGCACCGCGGTGCGCGAATCGATCGCCGCGATCCAGGCCGCGGGCGCCACGCCGCATGCCGTGGCCATCGCCCTGGACCGGCAGGAAAAAGCCACCGAGAACGGCGTCGACGTGGACCACAGCGCCGTGCAGTACGTGCGCAACCAGCTCGGCCTCGCGGTGGTGCCCATCGCCACGCTGGACGACCTGCTGAGCTACCTCTCGGGCAATGCCGCCGCCGACCTGGGCGCGCACCGCGAGCGCGTGCTGGCCTACCGCACGCGCTACGGCGCCTGAGACGCAGCGCCGATGCGACGCCCCGCGCGCGATCCCTCTTCTGCCGCCGTCGTGGCGTCGCTGTGGCTGGGCCTGGCGGCCCTGTCGTCGTGCGGCATGGCGCTGGCCCAGCCCGCCAAGACGGACGGGCCCGGTGTCGGCATCTACACCTGCGTCGACGCGCGCGGGCGCACGCTCACGGCCGACCGGCCGATCGCCGAGTGCAGCGACCGCGAGCAGCGCGAACTGAGCCCGAGCGGCACGGTGCGCCGCAAGCTGGAGCCGACCTACACGGCGCGGGAGCAGCAGGAGCGCGAGGACCGCGCGCGCGAAGCCGCCATCCAGGCTGCGCGGCTCATCGACGAGCGCCGCCGCGAGCGCGCGCTGCTGGTGCGCTATCCCAACGCCACCACGCACGACCGCGAGCGCGTCGAGGCCCTGTCGCAGATCGACGCCGTGATCCAGGCCGCGAAGAAGCGCCTCGTCGAGCTCGCCGACGACCGCAAGAAGATCGACGAAGAGCTCGAGTTCTACAAGCAGGACACGAGCAAGGCGCCCGGCGCCGTGCGCCGCCGCATCGAGGACAACACGCAGAGCGTGGCCGTGCAGAACCGCTTCATCACGGAGCAGGAAGACGAGAAGAAGCGCGTGAATGCGCGCTTCGACGAAGAGCGCGGGCGCCTGAAGACGCTCTGGTCGCCGCAGAACGGCGGCAACCCGCGCTGAACGAACCCGCCGGGGCCGGCCCCCCGCCCCCGGGGCTCGTTCGTGATCAGCCCAGCTTGGCTTTCAGCAGCTCGGTGACCTGCGCAGGGTTGGCCTTGCCCCCGCTGGCCTTCATGACCTGGCCCACGAGGCCGTTGAGCGCCTTTTCCTTGCCACCGCGGTATTCCTCGACGTTCTTCGCGTTCTTGGCAATCACCTCGTCGAGGATCTTGTCGAGCGCGCCGGCGTCGTTCATCGGCTTGAGGTCCTTGGCTTCGATGATCGCGTCGACATCGCTGCCTTCGCCGCTCCACAGTGCTTCGAACACCTGGCGCGCGGCGTTGTTGGGCAGCGTGCCGTCGGCGATGCGCGTCACCAGCTGCGCGAGCTGCGCGGCCTTCACGGGCGCGGCCTCGATGCCGATCTCGGCGGCGTTCAGGCGGCGGGCCATCTCGCCGGTGATCCAGTTGCTGGCCAGCTTGGGCGCCGCGCCGGCGTTCACCGCGTCATCGAAGTAGCGGGCCAGCGCCGCGCCTTGCGTGAGCTGCGCGGCGTCGTATTCCGACAGGCCGTGGTCGCGCACATAGCGCTCGGCCGTGGCACGCGGCAGTTCGGGCATGGTGGCGCGCACGCGCTCGATCCACTCGGCGGCCACCACGAGGGGCGGCAGGTCCGGGTCGGGGAAGTAGCGGTAGTCGGCCGCGTCTTCCTTGGTGCGCATGGTGCGCGTCTCGCCGGTGGCGGGGTCGAACAGCACGGTCGCCTGTTCGATGGCGCGGCCCTCTTCGAGCTCGTCGATCTGCGAGTTGATCTCGTAGTCGATCGCCTGCTGCATGAACTTGAAGCTGTTCAGGTTCTTGATCTCGCGGCGCGTGCCGAGCTTCTCGCCGGGCTTGCGCACCGACACGTTGGCGTCGCAGCGGAAGCTGCCTTCCTGCATGTTGCCGTCGCAGATGCCGATCCACGTGACGATCTTGTGCAGTTCCTTCGCATAGGCCACGGCCTCGGCGGTGGAGCGCATGTCGGGCTCGGTCACGATCTCCAGCAGCGGCGTGCCGGCGCGGTTCAGGTCGATGCCGCTCTGGCCGATGAAGTCTTCGTGCAGCGACTTGCCCGCGTCTTCCTCGAGGTGGGCGCGCACCAGGCGCACGGTCTTCTTTTCTTCGCCGAGGAAGAACGACACCGCGCCGCCTTGCACCACCGGGATCTCGAACTGGCTGATCTGGTAGCCCTTGGGCAGGTCGGGGTAGAAGTAGTTCTTGCGTGCGAACACGCTGCGCGGCGCGATGTGCGAGCCCAGCGCCAGGCCCAGCTTGATGGCGCGTTCGACCGCGCCCTTGTTCATCACGGGCAGCGTGCCCGGCAGCGCCAGGTCGACCGCGCAGGCCTGCGTGTTGGGCTCGGCGCCGAAGGCCGTGGAGGCGCGGCTGAAGATCTTGCTCGCGGTCGACAGTTGCGCGTGCGTCTCGAAGCCGATGATGACTTCATAGCCGCGCACCAGCGGGCCGGTCGGGCGGCCTTGTTGTTGTGCTTCGAATGTGTTCACGGTCTCGCTCATGTCAGAAGCCCTCCGGCGTGCGCGTGTGCCAGTCGGTGGCTTGCTGGAAGCGGTGCGCTGCGTTGAGCAGCTTCGCTTCGCCGAAGTAGTTGCCGATCAGCTGCAGGCCCACGGGCATGCCGCCGTCGAAGCCCGCGGGCACGCTCATGCCCGGAAGGCCTGCGAGCGATGCGGGCAGCGTGAAGATGTCGGCGAGGTAGTCGGCCACGGGGTCGTCGCCGTGTTCGCCGATCTTCCAAGCGGTGGTCGGCGCGGCGGGGCCGGCGATCACGTCGCACTGCGTCAGCGCCTGCTGGAAGTCGTCCGCGATCATGCGGCGCACCTTCTGCGCCTGCAGGTAGTAGGCGTCGTAGTAGCCGTGCGAGAGCACGTAGGTGCCGATCATGATGCGGCGCTTCACCTCGTCGCCGAAGCCTTCGGCGCGCGTGCGTTCGTACATCTCGGCCAGGTCCTTGTACTGCCTGGCGCGGTGGCCGAACTTGACGCCGTCGAAGCGGCTCAGGTTGCTCGAGGCTTCGGCCGCGGCCAGGATGTAGTACACGGGAATCGACAGCTCGGTGCGCGGCAGCGAGACCTCGACGCGCTTGGCGCCGAGCTTCTCGTACTGCGCGAGCGCCGCATCGATGGCGGCGCGCACGCCGGGCGCCACGCCGTCGCCGAAGAACTCCTTGGGCACGCCGATGCGCAGGCCGTCGAGCGAGTCGTTCAGCGAGCGGCCGAAGTCTTCGGCGGGCTTGTCGAGCGAGGTCGAGTCGCGGTCGAGGTCGGGGCCGCAGAAGGCCGACAGCAGCAGCGCGCAGTCTTCGGCCGAGCGGGCCATCGGGCCGGCCTGGTCGAGGCTCGATGCGAAGGCCACCATGCCGTAGCGCGAGGCGCGGCCATACGTGGGCTTGATGCCGGTGATGCCGCAGAACGAAGCGGGCTGGCGGATCGAGCCGCCGGTGTCGGTGCCGGTGGCCGCAGGGGCCAGGCGTGCCGCGACGGCCGCCGCGCTGGCGCCCGACGAGCCGCCCGGAATGCGCTCGAGGTTCCAGGGGTTGCGCACCGGCACGGCTTGGTCGTGGCCCACGGCGGGCACGGCGACGTTCTCGTTGGCCGAGCCCATTGCGAACTCGTCGCAGCTGAGCTTGCCCAGCGTGACCGCGCCGGCTTCGGCCAGGCGGCGCACCACGGTCGCGTCGAAGGGCGAGCGGTAGCCCGCGAGCATCTTCGAGCCGGCGGTGGTGGCGAAATCGGTGGTGACGAAGATGTCCTTGTGCGCAATGGGCACGCCGGCCAGCGCGGGCGCGTTGCCCTTGGCGATGAGCGCGTCGGCTGCGCGGGCCTGGGCCAGCGTGACTTCTTCGTTGACATCGACAAACGTGCCGAGCGACTCGTGGGCCTTCATGCGGCCCAGAAACGCCTGCGAGGCCTCGACGGCCGAAACCTTGCGCTCGGCCAAGGCCTTGGCCAGGGCGACCACGCCCATCTGGTGCAGTTGCTCGCCGCTCATTATTCGATCACCTTGGGCACGAGGAACAGGCCGGCTTCGACGGCCGGGGCGCTCTTCTGGTTGGCTTCGCGGTTGTTCGGCTCGCTCACGACGTCGTCGCGCAGGCGCAGCGTCACGTCTTCGAGCGCGGCCACGGGGTGCGCCAGCGGCTCGACGCCGGTGGTGTCGACCGCGCGCATGCGTTCGACCAGATCGAAGAAGCCGTTGATTTGAGTGAGCATGCGCTCGCTTTCATCTGGGGCAAGCTGCAGCCGCGCCAGGGAGGCGATGCGTGCAATATCGGAAGCGGAAAGAGACATAGATGGCTGACGGGTCGAAAAAACCGGAGGCAATCGCACGCCGAAGAGGGTGCCGACACGGGATTCAGAGGGGATTCGGTTATTATCCCGCCTTTGCCGCAACCCCCGCGAACGCGCCGGCTTTTGCGCCAAAAACGATCAATTCACCCCGTCAAACGACCCAAAAATAGAGCGACGACCTGCCGATGCGCAGGCCGTGCTCAGAGGATTCCGCACATGTTTGGAGCTTTCCGTCGGTACTTCTCCACCGACCTGGCGATCGACCTCGGCACCGCCAACACCCTGATCTTCGCCCGCAACAAGGGCATCGTGCTGGACGAGCCCTCCGTGGTCGCGATCCGCCACGAAGGCGGCCCCCATGGCAAGAAGGTGATCCAGGCCGTCGGCCGCGAAGCCAAGGCCATGCTGGGCAAGGTGCCCGGCAACATCGAGGCGATCCGCCCGATGAAGGACGGCGTCATTGCCGACTTCGTGATCACCGAGCAGATGATCAAGCAGTTCATCAAGATGGTGCACCCGCGCACGCTGCTCACGCCGAGCCCGCGCATCATCATCTGCGTGCCCTGCGGCTCGACCCAGGTCGAGCGCCGCGCCATCAAGGATGCGGCCGAAGCCGCCGGCGCCACCGCCGTCTACCTCATCGAAGAACCCATGGCCGCGGCCATCGGCGCCGGCCTGCCCGTCAGCGAAGCCTCGGGCTCGATGGTGGTGGACATCGGCGGCGGCACCACCGAAGTGGGCGTGATCTCGCTGGGCGGCATGGTCTACAAGGGCTCGGTCCGCGTGGGCGGCGACCGCTTCGACGAAGCCATCATCAACTACATCCGCCGCAACTACGGCATGCTGATCGGCGAGCCGACGGCCGAAGTCATCAAGAAGAACATCGGCTCGGCCTTCCCCGGCTCCGAAGTCAAGGAAATGGAAGTCAAGGGCCGCAACCTGTCCGAAGGCGTGCCGCGCAGCTTCACCATCAGCAGCAACGAAGTGCTGGAAGCCCTGACCGACCCCCTGAACAACATCGTCTCGGCCGTGAAGAACGCGCTGGAACAGACGCCTCCCGAACTGGGCGCCGACATCGCCGAGCGCGGCATGATGCTCACCGGCGGTGGCGCGCTGCTGCGCGACCTCGACCGCCTGCTCGCCGAGGAAACCGGCCTGCCGGTGCTCGTGGCCGAGGACCCGCTGACCTGCGTGGTGCGCGGCTGCGGCATCGCCCTGGAGCGCATGGACCGTCTGGGCAGCATCTTCACGAGCGAGTAAAAGGCGAAAGCCATCATCGGCCGGCCTCTGCTTGCGCAGGCCGGCTTTTTGTTATTTGATGCCGCACCACCGCCGGGTCTGACTACATGCCTCTGGGCACGCTCGATCGCACAGCGCCACCCCTGTTCAACCAGGGGCAATCGGCACTCAGCAAGCTGATCTTCTTCGGCGCGCTCTCGCTCTTCCTCATGGTCGCCGACGCACGCTTTCACCTCGTGAAGCCGATCCGCTCGGCCATCGGCGCGGTGCTCTACCCGGTGCAGATGGCGGCGCTCAAGCCGGTCATGCTGGTGATGGGCGGCAGCCGCTACTTCGAAGAGCTGCAGACCGCGCAGCGCAACGAAGACGAGGCCCGCAAGGCCCTGATGCTGCAGGCCGAGACCGCCAGCCGCGCCGACACGCTCGCGCAAGACAACGCCCGCCTGCGCGAGCTGCTCGAGCTGCGCCAGACCACCACCACGCCGGGCCGCCCGGCCGAGGTGCTGTACGACGCGGCCGACCCCTACACGCGCAAGATCGTCATCGACCAGGGCCTCGCGCAGGGCGTGGCGGCCGGCTCGCCGGTGATCGACGCGCGCGGCGTGCTGGGCCAGGTGACGCAGGTGCTGCCCTTCACGAGCGAGGTCACGCTGGTGATCGACCGCGACCTGGCCATTCCCGTGCAGAACACCCGCACCGGCGTGCGCAGCGTGGCCTTCGGCGATGCGTCGGCGCACGGCGGCGGCATGGAGCTGCGCTTCATGGCGGCCAATGCCGACCTGCAGGAGGGCGACCTGCTGTCCACCAGCGGCGTCGACGGCATCTACCCGGCCGGCCTGCCGGTGGCGAAGATCGAACGCATCGAGCGCCGCGCTGACTCGGCCTTCGCGCGCATCTACTGCGTGCCGCTGGCCCGCGTGACCGCGGCGCGCTACGTGCTGGTGCTCGAGCCCTCGGGCGCTCCGGTGGCGCCGCCGCACGTCGAGGCCGCGTCCACCCAGCGCAAGCGCCCCGAAGGCAAGCCGGGCGCCGGCAAGAACGAGAAGAAACCGGCGGGAGCCACGCGATGATCAAGCGCCCCGGCCAGCAGCAGCTCTTGCTGCCCGTCAGCCCCGTCTTCATGTGGACCAGCCTGCTCGTGGCACTGCTGGTCAACATGATCCCCATCGGCCGCGCCGCCTGGATGCCCGACCTGCTGGCGCTGGTGATCGTGTTCTGGGGCGTGCACCAGCCCGCGCGCGTGGGCATCGGCGCGGCCTTCATGTTCGGCCTGCTCATGGACGTGCACCAGTCGTCGATGCTGGGCCAGCATGCGCTGTCCTACACCACGCTGGGCTTCTTCGCGATCATGATCCACCGGCGCCTGCTGTGGTACCCGGTGCTCTCGCAGGCGCTGCAGGTGCTGCCGCTGTTTGCGCTGTCGCAGTTCATCGAGGTGATCACGCGCATGATCGGCGGCGGCGTGTTCCCGGGCTGGGGCGTGCTGGTCTCGCCGGCGCTCGAGGCGGCGCTGTGGCCGCTGGCCACCGCGCTGCTGCTGGCGCCCCAGCGCCGCACGCCCGAACCCGACGAGAACCGCCCCCTCTAGTCATGGTGCCCCCCGGCTTTTCACTTCGCTTCGCTGCGTGTAACTCCACCCCCCGAGGGGGAGGCGCGGCCCGCCTTGGGGCGGCCCGGCGGCGGCCGCCCGTCGCATTTGCCATCGCACCTGCGCACGCCTAAGCTTCCTGACGCCATGACCGAAATCCGCAACGTTGCCGCCGACCTGGCGCGCTTCAAGCGCCGCGTGATCGTCATCGGCCTGGCGGTGCTGTTCGCCTTCAGCCTGCTGGGCTCGCGGCTGGTCTACCTGCAGGTCGTGCGCCATGCCGACCTGGCCGAGCAGGCCGAGAGCAACCGCACGGCCGTGGTGCCGGTGGTGCCGAACCGGGGGCTCATCCTCGATCGCAACGGCATCGTGCTGGCCTCCAACTACTCGGCCTACACGCTGGAGATCACGCCCTCGAAGGTCGGCGACGTCGAGGAGACCATCAACAGCCTGACCAGCGTGCTCGAGGTGTCGCCGCGCGACCGCCGCCGCTTCAAGCGCCTGCGCGAAGACTCGCGCAGCTTCGACTCCATTCCGATCCGCACCCGTCTGAGCGACGAAGAGGTGGCGCGCTTCGCGGCACAGCGCTACCGCTTTCCGGGCGTGGAGATCAAGGCGCGCCTGTTCCGCAACTACCCGCAGGGCGAGCTGGCCTCGCACGTGCTGGGCTACATCGGCCGCATCAACCAGCGCGAAAAAACCGCGATGGAAGACTGGGACGAGGAAGACCAGGCCAACTACAAGGGCACCGACTACATCGGCAAGCTGGGCATCGAGCAGAGCTACGAGAAGATGCTGCACGGCCAGACCGGCGTCGAGCAGATGGAAACCTCGGCCGGCGGACGCGCCGTGCGCCGGCTCGCCAGCCACCCGGCCACGCCGGGCAACACCGTCATGCTGTCGCTGGACATCAAGCTGCAGAAGCTGGTGGAAGACATGTACGGCGACCGGCGCGGCGCGCTCGTGGCCATCGACCCCAAGACCGGCGAGGTGCTGGCCTTCGTGAGCAAGCCCACCTTTGACCCCAACCTGTTCGTCGAAGGCATCGACACCGAGAGCTGGCAGGCGCTCACCGAATCGATCGACAAGCCGCTGCTCAACCGCGCGCTGCGCGGCACCTACCCGCCAGGCTCCACCTACAAGCCCTTCATGGCGCTGGCGGCGCTGCAGACCGGCAAGCGTGCCGCGAGCGTGGTGGTGAACGACCCCGGCTACTTCAACTTCGGCGGCCACCGCTTCGGCAGCCCCGAGGGCTACCTGGGCGGCGTCGACATGCGCCGCTCGATCCAGGTGTCGAGCAACATCTACTACTACTCGCTGGCCAACGAGATGGGCGTGGACCTGATCCACGACTTCATGAAGCCGATGGGCTTCGGCCAGATCACCGGCATCGACCTGGGCGGCGAGGTGCGCGGCGTGCTGCCCAGCACCGAGTGGAAGCGCAACGCCTACAAGCGGCCCGAGCAGAAGAAGTGGTACGCGGGCGAGACCATCTCGCTGGGCATCGGCCAGGGCTACAACGCCTTCACCATGCTGCAGCTGGCGCAGGCCACGGCCATCGTGGCCGACGGCGGCATGAAGCACCGGCCGCACCTGGCGCTGGCGATGCGCAACACGGTCAGCGGGCAGGTCGTGCCGCTGCCGCAACCGCCGGCCGAGAACCTGGGCTACACGGCGGCCAACGTGGCCGTGATCCGCGAAGGCCTGACCAGTGTGGTCACCAGCGGCACCGCGCGCGGCGTGTTCGCGGGCGCGGGCTACCAGGCGGCCGGCAAGACCGGCACGGCACAGGCCGTGACGCAGGCCAAGAACACCAAGTACAACGCGCGCGCGCTCGAAGAACACCAGCGCGACCACGCGCTGTTCATGGCCTACGCACCGGCCAACAACCCGAAGATCGCGCTCGCGGTCATCGTCGAGAACGCCGGCTGGGGCGCGGGCGCTGCGGCGCCTCTCGCGCGCCGCGTGTTCGACTACTGGCTCATGGACCAGTACCCGAGCGAGGCCGACATGGCCGCCGTGCGCATCGGCCGCGCGGGCGCGCCGATGGGCAAGCCGCGCGTGGCCAGCGAGGTGGCCTGGCCCGCGGCGGCCGCGGTGCCGGCGCCGGCGGGCGCGGCATCGTCGGCGGCGCCGACGCCCTGACAGGCGCGCCCCGCGGGGCGCACCGTCTCTCAGGCCAGGGTCAGACCACCGTCCCGGCGACTTCACCCAGGCCGATGCGCACCGCGCCTTCGCGCTCGCACCAGCCGCGCATCACCAGCGTGTCGCCGTCTTCCAGGAAGGTGCGCTTCTCGCCGTTCGGCAGCGTGACCGGCTGCTTGCCGCCCAGCGTGAGTTCCATCAGCGAGCCGGCCTGGTCGGGCTGCGGGCCCGACAGCGTGCCCGAGCCCAGCAGGTCGCCGGGCTGCAGGTTGCAGCCGTTCACCGTGTGGTGCGTGATGAGCTGCGCGGCGGTCCAGTAGGCGGCCTCGGTGGTGTTGCCCAGCGTGAGGCGCACGGGCGCCACGCCGTCGGCGCGCATCTTCGCGGTCTGCAGCAGCACTTCGAGCGTGATGTCGAGCGCGCCGCTGGCGCGGTTCGAGGGCGCATCGAGGTAGGGCAGCGGCTGCGGGTCTTCGGCGGGGCGCTCGAACTTGGCGCGGAACGGCGCCAGCGCTTCGGTCGTCACGATCCAGGGCGACAGCGTGCTGGCGAAGTTCTTCGCGAGGAACGGGCCCAGCGGCTGGTATTCCCAGGCCTGCAGGTCGCGCGCTGACCAGTCGTTGAGCAGGGTCACGCCGAACAGGTGGTCTTCGGCGTCGCCGATCGCGATGGGTTCGCCCAGCGCATTGCCGCGGCCCACGAGGAAGCCCAGCTCCAGTTCGTAGTCCAGCCGCTTCGAGGGGCCGAAGCTCGGCGCCACTGCGTCGGGTGCCTTGGTCTGGCCTTGCGGGCGCTTGAAGACCTGGCCGCTCACGCCGATCGACGAGGCGCGGCCGTGGTAACCGATGGGCACCCACTTGTAGTTGGGCATCAGCGGCTGGTCGGGGCGGAACAGCTTGCCGATGGTGGTGGCGTGATGGATGCCCGTGTAGAAGTCGGTGTAGTCGCCGATGCGGCAGGGCACGGTCATCTCGGCCTGGGCTTGCGCGAGCAGCGCCTTCGACCATGCAGCCTGCTGGCCGCTGCCTTCGGCGAGGCCCGCGGAGATCGCGGCGCGCAGCGCCTGGCGGTCTTTCACCGAGGCGTTCATCAGCACGTTCATGTCGTCGGTGTCGATGAGGCCGGTGGCGCGCAGATCGAGGATCTGGTCGCCGATGGCCACGCCGATGCGGAAGGCCTCGCTGCTGCCGGCGGCGCGGAAGCGGCCGAAGGGCAGGTTCTGGATCGGGAAGTCGGTGCCGGCCACGTTGGCGGCGGCGACCCAGCTGCGCAGCTTCGGGTCGTGGGTGGCGTTGAGTGCGGTCATGGAGGTCTTTCGTTGAATCGGATCAGTCTGCGGTCATGCCCGCTTTTTTGGCGACGTCGCCCAGGCGCTTGTATTCGGTGTCGGTGAGCGTGGTGAGCTCCTGCGCGCTCGAGCCGCGCGGCGAGAAGCCGGCCTGCTGCAGCTTGGCCTTCACGTCGGGCATCGCGAGCGCTTCGACAAACGCTTCGTTCAGCGCCTTCACGATCGGCGCCGGCAGCTTCGCCGGGCCGTACACGCCGAACCACGGCTCTAGCGCATAGCCCTTGAGGCCTGCTTCGGCCATCGTCGGCACGTCGGGCAGCGAGGGCGAGCGCGTGGCGCCCGCCACGGCCAGCGCACGCAGCTTGCCGGCCTGGATGTGCGGCAGCGAGGCCGGCAGGTTGTCGAACATCACGCCGATGGTGTTGCCCAGCATGTCGGTGATGGCCGGGCCGCTGCCCTTGTAGGCCACGTGCGTGAGCTCGGTGCCGGTCATCTGCGCGAACATCACGCCGGCCAGGTTCATCGAGGTGCCGGCGCCCGCGGTGGCGTAGGGCAGGCCGGGGTTCTTCTTCGCGGCGGCGATGAGCTCGGGCACGGTCTTGATGGCCGAGGTGGCCGGCACTTCGAGCACGATGGTCGACATGCCCAGCAGGCTGATGGCCGTGAAGTCCTTGCGCGGATCGAAGGCCATCGACTTGTAGATGTGCGGGTTCAGCGCGTTGGTCGAGATGGCGCCGAAGCCGATCGTGTAGCCGTCGGGCGCGGCCTTGGCCACGGCGTCCATGCCGATGTTGCCGCCCGCGCCGCCGCGGTTGTCGATGAGCACCGGCTGGCCCAGCTTCTCCGACACCTTCTGGCCCACGGTGCGCGCCACGAGGTCGGTGGTGCCGCCGGCCGTGTAGGGCACGATGAACTTGATGGGCTTGGACGGAAAGTCGGCCGCATGCGCCAGCAGCGGCGCGGCCAGCAGCGCGAGGGCCGCGGCGCGGCGGGTGAGGGTGAGAGCGTGCGTCATGCCTTGAATTGGTCCTTCAACCCTGCCCAGCAGTCGGTGTAGTCGGTGTCGAGCGCCGGGCTTTGCAGCGCGAAGTTCGTCGGGATGAAACGGTAGCGGCTCTCGAACATGAAGGCCAGCGTGTTGTCCAGCTTGTGCGGCTTGAGGTCGGCGTGGGTGGCCTTGTCGAAGGCTTCCTCGTCCGGGCCGTGCGGCACCATGCAGTTGTGCAGGCTCGCGCCGCCGGGCTTGAAGCCGCCCGGCTTGGCGTCGTACTCGCCCAGCACCAGGCCCATGAACTCGCTCATGAGGTTGCGGTGGAACCACGGCGGACGGAAGGTGTTTTCCATCACCATCCAGCGCGGCGGGAAGATCACGAAGTCGCAGTTGGCGGTGCCGGGCGTGTCGCTGGGCGAGGTCAGCACGGTGAAGATCGAGGGATCGGGATGGTCGAAGCTGATCGAGCCGATGACCATGAAGTTGGCCGTGTCGTACTTCACCGGCGCGAGGTTGCCGTGCCAGGCGACCACGTTGAAGGGCGACTGTTTGGTGGGTGCGGTCCAGAAGCGGCCGCCGAATTTCTTCACCAGCTCGTAGGCGCCGCCGTCTGCCTCGAAGGCCGCCACGGGCGCCTGGAAGTCGCGCGCGTTGGCCAGGCCGTTCGAGCCGATCGGGCCGAGTTCGGGCAGGCGGAAGTGCGCGCCGTAGTTCTCGCACACGTAGCCGCGCGAGAGGCCGTCGGGCAATGCGACCTTGAAGGCCATGCCGCGCGGCAGCACCACGATTTCGCCGGGCTTGACGTCGAGCACGCCGAGTTCGGTCGTGACGACGAGGCGGCCCTGTTGGGGCATCACCAGCATCTCGCCGTCGGCGTTGACGAAGGCGCGCTGCTCCATCGAGCGACCGGCCAGGTACATCAGCGAGCCGATGCCGACCTGCGACTCGGCGTCGCCGTTGGCGGCCAGCGTGTGCATGCCGTCGATGAAGTCGACGTCGGCCGCGCCGTCCAGCGGCAGCGGGCCCCAGCGCATCGGCTCGGGCGGCAGCGCGATCTCGCGGTCGGCGCCGGTGGTCCAGTGCGCCTGCGCGTAGGGCTGGTAGCGGCCCGACACCACCGAGGGTTGGCGGCGGTACAGCCAGGTGCGGCGGTTCTCGTGGCGCGGCGCCGTGAAGGCGGTGCCCGAGAGCAGCTCGGTGTACAGGTCGAAGGGGCCGCGCTGCGGGTTGTTGCGGCCTTGCGGCAGCGCACCGGGCACGGCTTCGGAGGCGTATTCGTTGCCGAAGCCGCTCTGGTAGCGCCGTTCGGCGGCGGGTGTTGCTTGGATCATGGGCTTGTCTTTCGAAAGTCGCGATGAGGTGGGAACGTACGGCCGTTCAGCCGGCGCGCGCCGCGTCGAAGGCTTCGCGCAGCACGGCCAGCGAGCCGACGTGGTTGGCCAGCACGAGCACGAGCCGTGCGTTGAAGGCGTGGCTTTCTTCGGTGGAAAGCCCTTGGTGGGCCTCGATGAGCGCCTCGTAGAAATCGTCGGGCGCTTCGAGGTTCGGCGTGGTGATCAGTTGCGGTTGCATCGGGGTCATGCCTTTGCCAGTGCGTGGTCGAGGGCCGCGCGCAGGTTCGCCGCCGTGGGCTGTCGCCAGCGCGCGCACACGTGCTGGTCGGGCCGCAGCAGGTAGACGGTGCCGGGCTGCGCGTCGTAGCGCTGCGTGGCGAGTTCGGCGTCGGGGCCGGTGCCTTCCACGCGCACGACGTGCAGCGCGAGGTCGCTGCTTTTCAGCGCCTGCAGGCTGCGCTCGGCGGCGTCGCCCTGGCCGAACACCAGCGCGGTGAAGCGCGCCACATGGCATTCGCGCAGCAGCCAGCCGGTGCTGCCGTCGGCGCGCCGCACGGGCGCATCGGCTGCTGCCGCGCCGGGCACCATCGCGCCGGCGAAGGTGTCGGCATCGGGCGTGTTGAGCGGCGAGTCGCGCAGCACCGTGGCCACCGACAGCCGTCCGCTGTTGACCAGCGAGCGCGCGAAGGCGTGGCGCTTGGTGAGCTCGAGCACCGCGTCGCGGAACAGCCGGCTCACCTCGCTCTTGGGCGTGATGAAGTCGGTGGCGCGCGTGGAGTTGCGGATGTTCTCGTCGGCCGCGAATTCGCGTTCGCTGGCGTAGCTGTCGAGCAGCGCGTCGGGCGCGTCGCCGGCCAGCACGGCCGCGAGCTTCCAGGCGAGGTTGTCGGCGTCCTGCACGCCCGAGTTGGCGCCGCGCGCGCCGAAGGGCGACACGCCGTGCGCCGAGTCGCCCGCGAACAGCACGCGGCCATGGCGGAAGCGCTCCATGCGCTGGCAGGCGAAGGTGTAGACGCTGGCCCAGCCGATCTGGAACTGCACGCCTTCGAAGCCGATGCTGTCCAGCAGCGCGCGCACGCGCGGCGTGATGCGCTCGGGCTTGCGTTCTTCCACCGGGTCGGCGTCCCAGCCGAGCTGGAAGTCGACGCGCCACATGCCGTCGGCCTGCTTGTGCAGCAGCACGCTCTGGCCGGGGTGGAACGAGGGGTCGAACCAGAAGCGGCGCTCGGTGGGCAGCTGCGCGTCCATCGTGATGTCGGCGATCAGGAAGCGGTCGCGGAACACGCGGCCCTTGGCTTCCTGCCCCAGCATCTGGCGCAGGTTGGAGCGCGAGCCGTCGCAGGCGGCGACGTAGCCGGCCTGCAGGCGGTACTCGCCCTCGGGCGTCTCCACGGTCAGCACCGCGCCGTCGTCGCCTTGCTCGATGCCGGTGACCTTGTTGTTCCAGCGCAGGTCGATCAGCGGCAGCGCCGCGGCGCGTTCGACGAGGTAGCCCTCGACGTAGTACTGCTGCAGGTTGATGAAGGCCGGGCGCTCGTGGCCGGGCTCGGGCAGCAGGTCGAAGCGGTAGACCTGCTCGTCATGGAAGAACACCTTGCCGACGTTCCACGACACGCCCTTGTCCACCATGCGGTCGCCGCAGCCGAGGCGGTCGAACACCTCGAGCGTGCGCTTGGCGAAGCAGATCGCACGCGATCCGCTGGACAGGCTGTTGTCGTTGTCGAGCAGCACCACGGGCACCTGCCGCAGGGCGAGGTCGATGGCGAGCGTGAGGCCCACCGGGCCGGCGCCCACGACCACCACGGGGTGGCGGGCGGGCGCGGCGGCGTCCTGGTCGGCGTGGCGGGTGTAGTCGAAGCGCAGGCTTTGATAGTCGATCACGTGATGTCTCCGTGTCCTTGTCGTTTCCGTCGCCTTCCCCGCGCGGGGGAAGGTCGCGGCGCGATCAGCCTTCCAGGGCCTTCCACATGTCGATGTCGCGCTGGGCCGTCCACACGCGCGGGTCGGCGTGGCCCGAGGCCTCGTCGTAGGCGCGGCTCACGTCGAAGGGCATGCAGTGGTCGAAGATGACCCACTGCTGGTATTTGGGCTGCAGCTTCGCGTAGGTTTCCTTGTAGACCGCGTTCAGGTCGCGGCCGGCCTTCACGCCTTCCTGCACGCTGGCGTACACGTCGGAGATGAAGGCCCGCGTGCCGTTCAGGCCCTCGGCCACGGCTTCGGGCGTGGTCAGCGCGGCGCCGCGGCCCGGCACCAGGGCCAGGGGCTTCAGGGCGGCGATGTTGTCCAGCGTCTGCGGCCAGTCCTGGAAGTAGGCGTCGCCGGCGTACGGCGTGGCGCCGAACTCGACCAGGTCGCCCGACAGCAGTGCGCGCTCCTGCGGCAGCCAGACGACCGTGTCGCCCTTGGTGTGGCCGCGGCCCAGCTGCAGCAGCTGCACTTCGAGCTTGCCCAGCCACAGCGTCATCTTGCCGGTGAAGGTCATGGTGGGCCAGGTCAGGCCCGGGGGCACCGTTTCGACGTTCTGGAACAGGCGCGGGAAGCGGCCGATTTCGCTGGCCTTGTCTTCCTCGCCGCGCTCCACGATCAGGTCGCGCGTGTCCTGGCTGGCCAGGATGTGTTCGGCGCCGTAGCCCGCCGCGCCCAGCACGCGCACCGCGTGGTAATGGGTGAGCACCACGTACTTGATGGGCTTGTCGGTCACTTCGCGGATGCGGCGCACCACGTCGGCGGCCATGGCGGGCGTGGCCTGGGTGTCGGCCACCAGCACGCAGTCGTCGCCGATGATGATCCCGGTGTTGGGGTCGCCTTCGGCCGTGTAGGCCCAGGCGTGCTCCGAGATCTGGCTGAAGGTGATCTTCTTTTCTTCCAGGTCGGCCTGGCTGGCGAATTTCTTGGCTTGGCTCATCGTGTGTCTCCGGTGGGGTGGTTTTGGGATTCGCCTGATTCGTTTAAGGCGAACGAGTTTGCAGATAACGAATGCGCGGAGTGTAAGCCCGAGATCAGTTCATGTCTAATGCCTTCTTCATGAACGAACAACCAGACGGCAAGGCGGCCATGGCAGCGACTGACACCGACCGCGCCCAGCGCGGCATCCAGAGCATCGAAGTCGGCGGGCAGCTGCTGCGCGCGCTGGTGCACCACGGCCGCCCGATGGCGCTCAAAGACCTTGCCCGCGAAGCGGACATGACGGCCGCCAAGGCCCACCCGTACATGGTGAGCTTCGGCCGGCTGGGCCTCATCGAGCAGGACCGCGCCAGCGGCCACTATCTGCTCGGCCCGCTGGCCTTGCAACTGGGGCTGATCAGCCTGCAGCAGGCCGACCCGGTGCACATCGCCACGCCGCTGATCGGCCAGCTCGCGCAGCAGATCGGCCACACCGTGGCGCTGGCCGTGTGGGGCGCGCGCGGCGCGACCATCGTGCGCACGGCCGAGTCGCCTTCGCCGGTGCACGTGAACATGCGCCACGGCACGGTGTTCTCGCTCACCAACACGGCCTCGGGCCGCGTCTTTGCCGCCTACCTCGATCCGGCCGTGGTGCGCGCGCAGCTCGAGGACGAGCGCCAGCGCCAGAAGCAGCGCAAGGGCGCCGCCGAGCCCGCGCCGCCGGCCGGCATGCCGCCGGTGCAGCCGCTGCCTTCGTGGAGCGACTTCGAGCGCCAGTGCCAGGAAGTGCGCGACCACGGCATCAGCCGCTCCGACGGCGAGGTGATCGAGGGCGTGAGCGCCATGGCCGCGCCGGTGTTCGACCACACCGGCGCCATCGTGCTGGCCGTGACCGCCATCGGCCCGGCCGGCATCTTCCACACCGCCTGGGACGGCGAGATCGCGCGCGCGCTCAAGGCCTGCGCGGGCACGGTGTCGCAGCGCCTGGGCGCGAGCGCCACCGGCGCCGTGGTGCCCTCCGTTTCCGATCGATGACCCTGTTTTCTTCCGCCTTGTCTTCTTTCTCTTCTTCCGACGACGACCTCGCGCTGCGCATCGACCGCACCGTGGCGCTGCTGCGCGGCGCGCGACGCATCGTGGTCTTCTCGGGCGCGGGGCTGTCCAAGGCCTCGGGCATCCCGACCTACCGCGACGCCGACGGTCTCTGGATGAGCCAGAACGCGCTCAAGTTCTCGCATGCCGACGACCTCGCGCGCGACCCGGGCGGCTTCACCAAGTTCTGGGCCCAGCGCCTGTCGCTGATCGAGACCGCGTCGCCCAACCCCGGCCACCTCGCGCTCGCGCAGCTGCAGCGGCTGCGCCCCGCGACCCGGCTCATCACGCAGAACGTCGACGGCCTGCTCGGCAAGGCCGGCGGGCAGGACGTGCTGGAGTTGCACGGCTCGCTGCGCCGCTGGCGCTGCGACCACTGCGGCAACCGCAGCGGCCCCTGGCCGTTCCACCGCTGCCTGCGCTGCGGCTCGCACGCGCGGCCCGACGTGGTCATGTTCGGCGAGATGCTGAACGCCGGCGTGCTGCTCGACGCCCAAGTGGCGGCGCAGGAGTCCGACCTGTTCCTGGTGGTCGGCAGCACCACCATCGTCTACCCGGCGGCCGAGCTGCCCAAGCTGGCGATGGCGCGCGGGGCCCGGCTGGTCACGCTGAACATCGAGCCGTTGCCGCACTTGGACGATGCGGCGGCGGTGGTGTTGCGGGGGGCGTCGGAAGACCTGTTGCCGAAGTTGGTTGCCGGGATGGCGGGCGACTGAAGCGCTAGCCGGCCCGCATCTTCTCGCGCAGCGCGCGCCAGCGCGCGAGGCTTTCGGCGGGCCAGTAATCCTTGCGGTCGTAGTACTCGTGCACGGCCGCTGCGCCGGGCGGCAGCACCACCCACGGCTGCTTGGACATCGTGAAGATGTGCAGGTCCGGCGGCAGCCGGTCGGGCGTGTCGAGCGTGCCCACGCGGATGAAGCTCACGGCGTCGCCGGCGCCGGCGTAGTGGCTCCACAGCGCGACGTGGCAAGTGGGGCAGCGCGCGTACGTCTGGCCGCGTCCGCTGGCCGAAGGCGTGAGCACCCGATCGACCATGCCCTGCAGCATCTGCACGTGTTCCGGTTCGATGAGCGCGTTGAGCGCGAAGGACGAGCCCGTCTCGCGCTGGCACCAGCGGCAGTGGCAGCAGTGCACGAAAAGCGGCGGGGCGTTCAGGCGGTAGCGCACCTGCCGGCAGGTGCAGCCGCCTTCCAGCGGCACGAAGGCGTCGGCCATGGCGGTGGTCGGCGGGCGCTCAGCCCTTCTTGCCACCCAGCAGCACCAGCGCGCCGCCCACCACGATCGCCGCCACGCCGGCCCAGGCCGGGATGTTGATGGTCTGTTTTTCCTTCACCGAGAACTCCAGCGGGCCGAGCTTGGCCTGGTGGGTTTCCTTGGTGAAGCTGAAGCCGCCCAGGCCGAGCCCGGCGATGCCGGCCACGACCAGCAGGATGCCGACGATGCGCGTTGCGTTCATGGGACGGGTCTCCTCAGGGTTGGTTGGAATGAAAAGCCGTTCAGCGCCGCGGTGCCGCCGTGCGCGGCTGCGGCGGCTCCTGATGCTGCAGCTGGTCGACCCATTGCACGACCTCGGCCATGGCCGCGTCGCTCGCCGCGATGAGCGCCTTCACGCCGCCGGGCGCGTCGGCGCTGGCGGCGGGACGGCGCACGGTGAAGGTCCGCTGGCCCATCACGCGGTCGCCGCCGGTGGCGGTGCGGACCAGCGTGGCGCGCAGGCGCACCAGGCCCGTGCTGCTGGCGGGTGCGTCGAAGTAGTGGCTGAACTCGTCGAGCGAGATGCGCAGCGTGTCGGGCACGATGCCCTCGGTGCGCGCGAGCGTCGCGCTCTCTTCGGGGCCGAGCACGGTGCGGCGCTCGGCCAGCGTGTCGCGCAGCCGCTGGCGCAGCAGCTGCGCGGGCGGCAGGCTCCAGCGCGACTGGCCGTAGGGGCGCAGTTCATTGGCGTCGGCGTAGCCCAGGCGGTACAGGATCTGCGTGCCGTCCAGGCGCGTGTTGCTGTCGAACTCCGCGAGAGACAGCGCCGGCAACGCCGTGGCAGGCGCTGCTGCAGGGGCAGTGGCCGAAAGGCCGGGGCCGAAGTCGTACAGCGTGGCGCGCGCCGGCTTGTCGGGCAGCATGCCGCAGCCGGCGACCAGCAGCACGCAGCCGAGGCTGGCGAGGGCGGGGAGGGTGTTCTTCATGCGCATGGTTGGTCTGCTCCCGGTCAGTGGCGTGCGGCGGGCGCGACGAAGCCGGGCTCGCCTGGGCCCGCGGCCGCGCCGCCGTTGCCGAACAGCAGCGATTGCGGGTTGTCGTTGATGCTGTCGGCCGCGCGGCCCAGGCGGCGCACCGCGTGGGCGGTGTCGTCGGCCACGCGGTTCACGCGCGGCAGGGTGGCGGCGTTGAACGAATCGACCGCCTGCGCCAGCGCCTTGGTGCCCTCGCTCAGGCGCTCGACCGGACCGTCGGGTGCGTTGAGCCGGCCCACGGTGGAGTTGAAGTTGTTGGCCACGCGCGAGACATCGCCGGCTGCTTTCTTCACTGTCGACAGCGTCTCGGGCATGGCGGCGAGCGTCGGGTTCAGGCCGGTCTTGACGGTGTTGTCGAGCTGCTTGAGCAGCGTGTTGGCGCTGGCCGAGGCGGCCGCGATGTTCTCCAGCGCGTCGGCCACGCGCTTCTGGTTGGCGTCGGCCAAGAGCGCGTTGGCGCGCTTGGTCACTTCTTCCACCTGGTCGATGATTTCCTCGCCGCGGTCCTGCAGCTTCGCGAGCATCGAGGGCTTGAGCGGAATGCGCGGCGGGCTGTCGTTGTTCGGCTTGAGCGCGACGGTCGATTCGCCTTCGTCGTCCAGCGCGATGAAGGCCAGGCCGGTCACGCCCTGGTAGCTCAGCGTGGCAAAGCTGGAGGTGGTGAGCGGCACGCGCTCGTCGACCGTGATGCGCACGCGCACGTTGCCTTTGGTCTTGGGGTCGAAGTCGATCGAGGTCACCTTGCCGACCGAGATGCCGCGGTAGCGCACCTGGGCCTGCGGCTGCAGGCCGCTCACGGCGTCGCGGGTGGAGAGTTCGTACACGTTGCGCACGGTGTTGTCGCGCGTGAACCAGACCACCAGCGCGACGAGCGCGGCGATCAGGCCGAGCACGAAGGCGCCGGCAGCGAGGGCGTGGGCCTTGTTTTCCATGAGGGGACCTACCTTTCGTCAGCGCGCGCGGCCTCGGGCCGCGGCGCGGATGGTTGTGTGCCGGCGGCGGGCTTGTCGTGCAGCGCCTCCAGGGCGCGCTGGCCGCGCCCGCCGAGAAAGTATTCGTGGATGAAGGGATGCGGGTAGGCGATGACTTCGCGCGCCGTGCCGCTCACGATCACCTTCTGGTCGGCCAGCACCGCGATGCGGGTGCTCAGGTCGAACAGGGTGTCCAGGTCGTGCGTGACCATCACGACCGTCAGGCCCAGCTCGCGGTGCAGGCCGCGCAGCAGGTCGCAGAAACTGTCCGACGCTTCGGGGTCGAGGCCGGCCGTGGGCTCATCGAGCAGCAGCAGCGGCGGGTCCATGATGAGCGCGCGCGCGAGCGCCACGCGCTTGATCATGCCGCCCGACAGGTCCGACGGGCTCTTGTTCGCATGCTGCGGCTCCAGCCCCACCATCTGCAGCTTCACGAGCGCGGCGTTGCGGATCAGCTCGTCGGGCAGCAGCTTGAGTTCGCGCAGCGGAAAGGCGATGTTCTCCAGCACGCTGAAGGCCGAGAACAGCGCCCCGTGCTGGAACAGCATGCCCACGTTGGCCGCGCCGGCCGCGCTGAGTTCGCCCGGCGCCCGGCCCAGCACCTCGACCGCGCCCTTCGTGGGCTTCTGCAGCCCGAGGATCTGGCGCAGCAGCACCGTCTTGCCGGTGCCCGAGCCGCCGACCAGCGACAGCACCTCGCCGCGGTCGAGGTGCAGGTCGAGGTCGCGGTGCACCACCTGTTCGCCATCGGGGCTCTTGAACACGGTCCAGAGCTTGCGGATGTCGACCACGGTGTTCGACGGGGATGTCGCGGCGGCGTTCATCCGCGGAATCCTATGCCCTTGAAGAGCACCGCGAACAGCGCGTCGACCAGGATCACCGCGGTGATCGAGGTCACGACCGACGACGTGGTGCCGCGCCCCAGGCTCTCGGTGTTGGGCTTGACCTTCATGCCGAAGTAGCAGCCGATCAGCGCGATCAGCACGCCGAACACCGCCGACTTGGCCAGGGCCAGCCAGAGGTTGGAGATGGGCACCGCGCGCGGCAAGGCCGACAGGAAATACGACGGCGAAATGCCCAGCGCCGCATCGGCCGCGAGCATGCCGCCGGCCAGCGCCGCCATCGAGGTCCACAGGCTGATCAGCGGCATCGCGATGGCCAGCGCCAGCACGCGCGGCATCACGAGACGGAAGCCGTGCGGGATGCCCATGACGCGCATCGCGTCGAGTTCTTCGGTGACGCGCATCACGCCGATCTGCGCCGTGATCGCCGAACCCGAGCGGCCGGCGATCAGCACGGCGGCCAGCACCGGCCCGAGCTCGCGGATCAGCGACAGCCCGAGGATGTTCACCACGAAGGCCTCGGCGCCGTAGTTGCGCAGCTGCTGGGAGATCAGGTACGCCAGCACCACGCCGATCAAGAGGCCGACCAGCGCCGTGATGTGCAGCGCCGTGGCGCCGAACTGATAGAGGTGGCCCGAGAAGTCTCGCCACGGCGCGCGGTGCGGCGCGCGCGCCAGCGTGCACAGGTCGAGCGCGAGCTGGCCGATGAGGCCGACGAAGTCGCGCAGCACGACCATCGCGCGCGGGCCGTGGTGGGCCAGTGCGTGCAGCCGGTCGCTCAGCGACTTGGGCGGCTCGTCGGGCGTGGCCACCGTGAACTTCGCCACCTGGTCGAGCACCGCCTGGTGCTGCGGCGACAGCTCGATCGTGGCCGGCCAAGCCTGGCGCCAGTGCTCCCACAGCAGCTGGGCGCCGATGTGGTCGAGCTGGCCGATGGGGCGCAGGTCCCAGGCCCGGTCGTCCGCGGGCGGCAGCGCCGCGAGGTCCCTGGCCAGCGCCTCCCAGGCCGGGCGCGTCGACATCGCCAGCGTGGTCCAGCAACCGCTGGCCACGGCCCAGGTGCGGCCGTCCACGTCCTGCGTCTGCGCGCGCGGCGGCGCGAAGGCGTCGTCGGTGGCGGGGGCGTCAGCGGGCGACGGGGTGGGCGACATGGGCAAAGGTGCGGGACAAAACGTAAACAAAGGTCCAAGCGAGAGCGCGCATCGTAACCGCGTGCATCCGGGGCTTGTGTGCGTCTGGCCCTTCGTTTGCGTAGGGCCAGACGCCGTTTTTTTCAGCCAATCTTCAGCTCCAGGCCCGGGCCAGCGCATCCCAGGCGCTGGCGATCACGGGCTCGTCGCGCCGCGCGGCCAGCGAGACGAAACGCAGCGCGCAATCCAGCCGCACGCGGTCGGCCAGCACGAGGCCGTGCGCCTGGCTTTCGCGGATGGCGATCGAGTCGCGCACGAGGCTCAGCCCCACGCCCGACTTCAGCAGGTCGAGCATCGAGGCCTCCTGGTCGACCAGCGCCACGCGCCGGGGCGCCAGGCCGAGCGGGCCGAACACGCGTTCCAGCAGACGGTGGTGCGCCGACTCGGGCGGCGTGGCGAGCCAGGGCAGGGCGGCCAGCGCCTTCCAGTCGCGCCCCAGCACCTGCGGGCCCCAGCCGGCCGGCGCGACCACGCGGTAGCTGAAGCGGGTGAGGGTGCGCACCGCCAGCGGCGCCGGCGCGGCGTCGTCGGATTCATCGCCGGGGTCGAGGTGAAAGCCCACGTCGAGCTCGCCGCGCAGCACCTGCGCCAGCACGCTGCCGCTCATGCCGTGGCGCAGCTCGGTCTCGATCTGCGGCGCGGCCTCGACCAGCTCGCGCAGGAACACGCCCAGCCGCGTGAACTCGGGGTCGAGGATGGTGCCGATGCGCAGCGCCCCGCGCACCGTGCCCTGCAATTTGCGCGCGGCCTGCTGCAGGTCGCCCACGGCCGCCAGCACGCGCTCGGCCTGCGGCAGCATGGCCGCGCCGTCGGCCGTGAGCGCCAGCCCGTGCGGCGTGCGGGTGAACAGCACCAGCCCGGTTTCTTCCGCGAAACGCTTGAGCTGCAGGCTCACCGCGGGCTGCGTCAGGTGCAGCTTCTCGGCGGCGCGCGAGACGTTGCCCTCGCGCGCCGCCAGAACGAAGGCGCGCAGAATCTGGAGGTCCATCGATGACGTAGTCATATAAGACTGATTTATAGCGCCATCGACGCGAATTCATTGGCTTTCTCTTCGTGGATTGGGCCAAATTGCCTTCAGGAGACCCGTACATGTCCATCAGCACCCGAAATATCGACCACCACATCGCCGGCGCCCCCGCCGCCAACACCTCCGGCCGCACGCAGGACGTGACCAACCCCGCCACCGGCGCCGTCACCGGCAAGGTCGGCCTGGCCGACGCCGCCCAGGTGGCCGCCGCCGTGGCCGCCGCGCAGGCCGCGTTCCCGGCCTGGGCCGACACGCCGCCGATCCGCCGGGCGCGCGTGATGTTCAAGTTCCTCGAACTGCTCAACCAGCACAAGGACGAGCTCGCCCACCTCATCACCGCCGAGCACGGCAAGGTCTTCACCGACGCGCAGGGCGAAGTGAGCCGCGGCATCGACATCGTCGAGTTCGCCTGCGGCATTCCGCAGTTGCTCAAGGGCGACTTCACCGACCAGGTGAGCACCGGCATCGACAACTGGACGCTGCGCCAGCCGCTGGGCGTTGTGGCCGGCATCACGCCCTTCAACTTCCCGGTGATGGTGCCGATGTGGATGTTCCCGGTGGCCATCGCCGCGGGCAACACCTTCGTGCTCAAGCCCAGCCCGACCGACCCGAGCCCGTCGCTGCTGATGGCCGAGCTGCTCAAGAAGGCCGGCCTGCCCGACGGCGTGTTCAACGTGGTGCAGGGCGACAAGGCCGCGGTTGACGCGCTGCTGGAGCACCCCGACGTCAAGGCCGTGAGCTTCGTGGGCTCCACGCCCATCGCCAACTACATCTACGAAACCGGCGCACGCCACGGCAAGCGCGTGCAGGCGCTGGGCGGTGCGAAGAACCACATGGTCGTCATGCCCGACGCCGACATCGACCAGGCGGTCGATGCGCTGATCGGCGCCGGCTACGGCTCGGCCGGCGAGCGCTGCATGGCGATCAGCGTCGCGGTGCTGGTGGGCGACGTGGCCGACCGGCTGCTGCCCAAGCTCATCGAGCGCACGAAGACGCTGAAGGTGCTCGATGGCGAGAACCTCGCGGCCGAGATGGGCCCGATCGTCACGCGCGCCGCGCACGAGCGCATCACCGGCTACATCGCGCAGGGCGAGAAGGAAGGCGCGAAGCTGCTGGTCGACGGCCGCAGCTTCGACGGCAACAAGGCTGGCGAAGGCTGCGGCGACGGCTTCTGGATGGGCGGCACGCTGTTCGACCACGTCACGCCCGAGATGCGCATCTACAAGGAAGAAATCTTCGGCCCCGTGCTGGGCTGCCTGCGCGTCGCGACCTTCAAGGAAGCCGTCGACCTCATCAACGCGCACGAGTTCGGCAATGGCGTGAGCTGCTTCACGCGCGACGGCAACGTGGCGCGCGAGTTCGGCCGCCGCATCCAGGTCGGCATGGTCGGCATCAACGTGCCGATCCCGGTGCCGATGGCCTGGCACGGCTTCGGCGGCTGGAAGAAGAGCCTGTTCGGCGACATGCACGCGTATGGCGAAGAGGGCGTGCGCTTCTATACGAAGCAGAAGTCGATCATGCAGCGCTGGCCGGAGAGCATCGGCAAGGGCGCAGAGTTCGTGATGCCCACGGCGAAGTAAAGGTAAAAGGGGGCGCCGCACGCGCGGCGCTTCGCATCCGAAGAACAACGAGAGACAAAAAGCCAGCCGCCATGAGCGACACCACCTTCGACTACATCATCATCGGCGCCGGCACCGCCGGCTCGCTCATCGCCAACCGCCTGAGCGCCGACAAGACCAAGCGCGTGCTGCTCATCGAGGCCGGCCGCAAGGACGACTACCACTGGATCCACATTCCGGTGGGCTACCTGTACTGCATCGGCAACCCGCGCACCGACTGGCTCTACAACACCGAGCCCGACGCGGGCCTCAACGGCCGCACGCTGCGCTATCCGCGCGGCAAGACGCTGGGCGGCTGCTCCAGCATCAACGGCATGATCTACATGCGCGGCCAGTCGCGCGACTACGAGCACTGGGCTGAACTCACGGGCGACGAAGGCTGGCGCTGGGAGAACGTGCTGCCGGCCTTTCGCAAGCACGAAGACTTCTACCTCGGCGCCGACGAGATGCACGGCGCGGGCGGCGAATGGCGTGTCGAGAAACAGCGGCTGCGCTGGGACATCCTCGACGCGTTTGCCGATGCGGCCGTGCAGGCCGGCGTGCCGCACACCGCCGACTTCAACCGCGGCAGCAACGAAGGCGTGGGCTACTTCCAGGTCAACCAGAAGAGCGGCTGGCGCTGGAACACCGCCAAGGCCTTCCTGCGGCCCACCTGCTACGGCCGCCCCAACTTCGAGCTGTGGACCGGCGCGCAGGTGTCGCGCCTGCTGTTCGAGACGCTGCCCGACGGCACCAAACGCTGCACCGGCGCGCAGGTGTGGGACGGCACCGAGATGACCACGGCGCATGCCGAGTGCGAAGTGATCCTCAGCGCGGGCGCCATCGGCTCGCCGCAGATCCTGCAGCTGTCGGGCGTCGGCCCGGCCGAGCTGCTGCGCCAGCACGGCATCGAGGTGGCGCTGGACGCGCCCGGCGTCGGAGCCAACCTGCAGGACCACCTGCAGATCCGCGCGGTCTACAAGATCGAGGGCGCGCCCACGCTCAACGTGCTGGCCTCGTCGCTGGTCGGCAAGGCGAAGATCGGCCTCGAATACCTGCTCAAGCGCAGCGGCCCGATGAGCATGGCGCCGTCGCAGCTCGGCGCGTTCACGCGCAGCTCGCCCGATCGCGCGTGGCCCAACATCCAGTACCACGTGCAGCCGCTGTCGCTCGATGCCTTCGGCGAGCCGCTGCACAGCTTTCCGGCCTTCACCGCGAGCGTGTGCAACCTGAACCCGACGAGCCGGGGCTCGGTGCGCATCAAGAGCGCGCGTTTCGAAGACGCGCCCGCCATCGCGCCCAACTACCTGAGCACCGAGGAAGACCGCAAGGTCGCGGCCGATTCGCTGCGCGTGACGCGCCGCATCGCGCAGCAGCCCGCGCTCGCGAAGTACAAGCCGCAGGAGTGGAAGCCCGGCGTGCAGTACCAGACCGACGACGACCTCGCGCGGCTGGCCGGCGACATCGCCACCACCATCTTCCACCCGGTCGGCACCACGAAGATGGGCGCCGACGGCGACCCGATGGCGGTGCTCGATGCGCGCCTGCGCGTGCGCGGCGTGCAGGGCCTGCGCGTGGTCGATGCGGGCGCGATGCCCACCATCACGAGCGGCAACACCAACAGCCCGACGCTGATGATGGCGGAGAAGGCGGCGGGCTGGATCCTGGAAGACAACCGCAACCGCTGAGGCGGTTCAGCGGCGCGGCTTGGCGCCGCGCTGGGTGTCAGCCGCCAAGCGCGCCTTCGCGCCTTCGAGCATGAGGTCGACGCCGACCTCGAACATCGCATCGGGGCCGGCCTTGCGGTAGCTGGCGAAGGCCTCGGCCAAGAGCGGGCGCGAGGCCGCAGCGGCATCGAGTGCCTGCTGCCGGATTTCCGCATCGGGCGGTGCCGCCTGTTCCTCCAGCACACGGCGCAGGGCTGGCCGGCGCCGTGCTCTATCTGCTGTGCCTGCCCGTGATGCTGCGCAGGTCGCCTGCGGCGGTTGGCTAACTGTCGAAGAACGCCAGCTTGCGTGCCCGCGGCAGCGCCTTGAGTGCGATCTCCGCCCGCAGCGCGGCGCCCTTGTCGGGGTACTGGCGCGCCGCCAGCACGCGCTGCGGTGGACGCGCGCGCGTGAACTTGGCGCCCATCCCGAAGACATGCTGGAAGAAGCGCTGCTCCACGTCGAGCGCGATGCCCGCGTAGTACACGCCGCCTTCGCATTCCAGCAGGTAGAGCCAATAGGGTGGGGGCGGCGAGGGATCGGGCGGTTTTCGGGGCACGCGCGCATTGTGCGGGCAGGCGCTTATCGTGCGTCGAACGAAGGTGTCGCCACGAAGTTCATTCGCAAAACGCACCAAGTCCTTCCAATTTTTCGCTAGGCAAGGGCGCGGGTTTCGCACATATTGGCCCGTTAACGCCGTTGCATTTCTTCTTCTGTCCTTCTTTCTCCCTGGAGCGTCCATGCCAGAAGCCCAGACCCCCGTGTCCCTTCCCGCCGAGGTCGAACAACTGCTGCATCGCCTGGGCGTGCCCCGCACCGCCCACACCCGCGGTGACCTCACGGTGCGCTCGCCGGTCAGCGGCGAGGTGATCGCGCAGGTGCCGCAGACCACGGCCGTGGAAGCCACCGGCGCCATCGGCCGCGCGCACGAGGCCTTCAAGGCCTGGCGCCTGGTGCCGGCGCCGCGCCGTGGCGAGCTGGTGCGCCTGCTGGGCGAAGAGCTGCGCGCCGCCAAGCGCGACCTGGGTCGCCTCGTCACGCTGGAGGCCGGCAAGATCCCGTCCGAAGGCGCGGGCGAGGTGCAGGAAATGATCGACATCTGCGACTTCGCGGTCGGCCTCTCGCGCCAGCTCTACGGCCTCACGCTGGCCACCGAGCGCGCCGAGCACCGGATGATGGAAACCTGGCATCCGCTGGGCGTGTGCGGCGTGATCTCGGCCTTCAACTTTCCCGTGGCCGTGTGGTCGTGGAATGCGGCGCTCGCGCTCGTGTGCGGCGATCCGGTGGTGTGGAAGCCATCGGAAAAAACACCGCTCACCGCGCTGGCCGTGCACGCCATCGCGCAGCGCGCCATCGAACGCTTCGGCGACGCGCCCGAAGGCCTGCTCGGCCTGCTGCTGGGCCGGCGCGACATCGGCGAGGTGCTGGTCGACGACCCCCGCGTACCCATCCTCTCGGCCACCGGCTCCACGGCGATGGGCCGGCAGGTCGGCCCGAAGCTGGCGGCGCGCTTCGCCCGCGCGATCCTCGAACTGGGCGGCAACAACGCCGCCATCGTCACGCCCTCGGCCGACCTGGACCTCACGCTGCGCGGCATCGCCTTCGCGGCCATGGGCACGGCGGGCCAGCGCTGCACCACGCTGCGGCGCCTGTTTGTGCACGAGAGCGTGTACGACCAGCTCGTGCCCAAGCTCGTGAAGGTCTACGGCAATGTGCAGGTGGGCGACCCGCGCGAGGCCGGCACGCTGGTCGGTCCACTGATCGACCGCGCCGCCTTCGACGGCATGCAGAAGGCCCTGAACGAAAGCCGCGAGATCGGCGCCACGGTGCACGGCGGCCAGCGCGTCGAGGGCATCGGCACGCAGGACGCGTTCTATGTGCGCCCCGCGCTGGTGGAACTGACGTCGCACGCCGGCCCCGTGCTGCGCGAGACCTTCGCGCCCATCCTTTACGTGGTGCGCTACAGCTCGCTCGACGAAGCCATCGAATGGCACAACGCGGTGGGCGCGGGCCTGTCGTCGTCGATCTTCACGCTCAATGTGCGCGAGGCCGAGCGCTTCATGTCCAGCGCGGGTTCGGACTGCGGCATCGCCAACGTCAACATCGGACCGAGCGGTGCCGAGATCGGCGGCGCCTTCGGTGGCGAGAAGGAAACCGGCGGCGGGCGCGAAGCGGGCTCGGACAGCTGGAAGGCCTACATGCGCCGCGCGACCAACACCATCAACTACTCGACGGCATTGCCCTTGGCTCAAGGCGTGACCTTCGACATCGGCGACTGAACAACCCCGGCCCGTGGTGCCTGCCGCGCGGCATTTCGCCGCAGCGGCCAGGCAGCGGTCGCACCTATCCCCCAGAAAAACCACCAGGAGACAGCAAAGATGAAGATGCAACTGAAGACCCTCGCCACCGCCGCGCTGCTTGCGCTCGCCTTCGGCACCACTGCCACCGCGCAGCAGGCGCCCACGGGCGGCACGCTCGACAAGATCAAGGCGAGCGGCAAGGTCGTGCTCGGCGTGCGCGAAGCCTCGCCGCCCATGGCCTACATGCTGGGCGCGGGCGAGAAGTACGTGGGCTACCACGTCGAGCTCTGCGAGCGCGTGCTGAAGGACATCACGCCCAACGCCAAGCTCGAGTACATGGCCGTGACCGCGCAGAACACCATCCCGCTGGTGCAGAACGGCACGCTGGACATCGGCTGCGGCCCCACCACCAACAACACCGCGCGCCAGCAGCAGGTGGCCTTCGCGCTCACCACGTACGTGAGCGAAGTGCGCATGGCCACCAAGGTCGACTCGGGCATCACCACGCTCGACCAGCTCGCGGGCCGCAACGTGTCGGCCTCGACCGGCACCACCGCCGTGCAATTGCTGCGCAAGCGCGAGCGCGCGCAGAACGTCTCGTACAACACCATGCTCGGCAAGGACCACCTGGAGAGCTTCCTGCTCATGGAGTCGGGCCGCGCCGATGCCTTCGTGCTCGACGACAACCTGCTCGCCGGCATCATCGCGAACTCGAAGAACCCCACGGCCTACCGCATCACCGGCGAGGCGCTGGGCTCCGAACCGATCGCGCTGCTGTTCCGCAAGGACGACCCGGCCTTCAAGGCCGCGGTGGACGATTCGCTGCGCAAGCTCATGAAGAGCGGCGAGCTCGAGAAGATCTACACCAAGTGGTTCGTGGCCGCGATCCCGCCGAAGAACACCAGCCTCAACCTGCCGATGAGCCCCGCGCTCAAGCAGCTGCTGCTCGAGCCCAACGACAAGCCGCTGGAGGCCTACGCCAAGTGACAGACGCCGCCGTGTTCTCGCCGGCGCAACGCGTGCGCGCCATCCACGTCTCGGAGATCCTGCGCATCACCGACCATGCGCAGGCGCTCAAGCGCGCCGGCCGCCCGGTGATCGTGCTGGGCGCGGGCGAGCCCGACTTCGACACGCCCGAGAACATCCGGCATGCGGCCTCGCAGGCCATTGCGCGTGGCGACACGCGCTACACGGTGCTCGACGGCAGCCCGGCGATGAAGGCGGCGGTGCAGCTGAAGTTCAAGCGCGACAACGCGCTGGACTTCGCGCTCGACGAGATCAGCGTGAGCGCGGGCGCCAAGCAGGTGATCTTCAACGCGCTGATGGCGAGCCTGAACCCGGGCGACGAGGTGATCCTGCCCGCACCGTACTGGACCTCGTACGCGGACATCGTGCAGATCTGCGGCGGCGTGCCGGTGTCGGTGGCGTGTGGCGAGGAGAACGGCTTTCGGCTGACAGCAGCGCAACTGCAGGCCGCCATCACGCCGCGCACGCGCTGGCTGTTTCTCAACTCGCCGTCGAACCCGAGCGGTGCAGCCTACAGCGCGGCGCAGCTGAAGCCGATCACCGACGTTCTGCTCGACAACCCCCACGTCTGGGTGCTGGCGGACGACATCTACGAACACATCCTCTACGACGGCCTCGCGTTCGCAACGCCGGTGGCTGTGGAGCCGCGGCTGCGCGAACGCACGCTCACGGTGAACGGTGTGTCGAAGGCCTATGCGATGACCGGCTGGCGCGTCGGCTATGGCGCGGGACCGCGCCCGCTGATTGCGGCGATGGCCGTGGTGCAAAGCCAGTCGACCTCGTGCCCCTCGTCGGTGAGCCAGGCCGCCGCGATCGAGGCGCTCACCGGCCCGCAGGGCATCGTCGCCGAGCGCTGCGCATCCTTTCAACAGCGCCGCGACTTCGTCGTGGCCGCGCTCAACCGCACGCCAGGCCTGCATTGCCGCGTGCCCGAGGGCGCCTTCTACACCTTCGCGAGCTGCGCCGGCGTGCTCGGCAAGCGCACGGCCAGCGGCACGCTGCTGCAGACCGACAGCGACTTCTGCCGCTACCTGCTGCAGGACTTCGAGGTGGCGGTGGTGCCGGGCAGCGTGTTCGGGCTCGCGCCGTATTTCCGCATCTCGTATGCGACGTCGATGGCGCAGCTCGAAGAGGCCTGTGCGCGCATCGCCGCCGCCTGCGCCGCGCTTTCCTGACCTCTTCTCTTCATTCCACTGGAACCCTCATGACTTCCTCCCGCACCGGCGGCCAGATCCTGGTCGACCAGCTCATCACCCACGGCGTCAAGCAGCTCTTCTGCGTGCCCGGCGAAAGCTTCCTGGCCGTGCTCGACGCGCTGCACGACGCATCGATCGACGTGACGGTGTGTCGGCAGGAAGGCGGCGCGACGATGATGGCCGAGGCGCAGGGCAAGCTCACGGGCCAGCCCGGCATCTGCTTCGTCACGCGCGGCCCCGGCGCCACCAATGCGGCGGCGGGCGTGCACATCGCGCACCAGGATTCGACGCCGCTCCTGCTGTTCGTCGGCCAGGTCGCGCGCGACGCGATGGGCCGCGAAGCCTTCCAGGAGCTGGACTACGGCGCGGTCTTCGGCACGATGGCCAAGTGGGTCGTGCAGATCGACGATCCGGCGCGCGTGCCCGAGCTGGTGTCGCGCGCCTTCCATGTCGCGACCTCGGGCCGGCCCGGTCCGGTGGTGATCGCGCTGCCCGAAGACATGCTCACCGAAGCCGCTGTGGTGGCCGATGCGCTGCCGTATGCCGTCACCGAAACGCATCCGGGTGCGGCGCAGATCGCCGAGCTGCAGCAGCGCCTGTCGCAGGCGCAGCGGCCGGTCGTCATCCTGGGCGGAAGCCGCTGGTCCGAAGCCGCGACGCAGCAGTTCGCGAAGTTCGCCGAGGCGCATGCGCTGCCCGTGTACTGCTCGTTCCGCCGCCAGATGCTGATGTCCGCCGAGCACCCTTGCTACGCGGGCGACCTGGGGCTCGGCGCGAACCCGCGCATGCTGGAACGCATCCGCAATGCGGACCTCGTGCTGCTGGTCGGCGGGCGCCTGTCGGAAGTGCCGTCGCAGGGTTATGAGCTGTTCGCGATTCCGCAGCCGAAGCAGGCGCTGGTGCACGTGCATGCCGATGCCGACGAGCTCGGCAAGCTCTATCGCCCGACGCAGGGCATCCACGCCACGCCGCAGGCGTTTGCCGAAGCGGTGTCCGCGTTGCATCCGGCGTCACCGCCCGTGTGGCAGGCCGAGACGAAGACCGCGCGCGAAGACTTCCTGCGCTGGAGCGACCCGGCCGCGATCCGCATCCCCGGTCCGCTGCAGATGGGCGAGGTCATGCAGCACCTGCGCGAGGTGCTGCCGGGCGACACCATCTTCTGCAACGGCGCGGGCAACTTCGCGACCTGGGTGCACCGCTTCTGGCCGTTCCGCGCGTTCGCGAGCCAGCTCGCGCCGACCAGCGGTTCGATGGGCTACGGCCTGCCGGCGGGCGTCGGCGCCAAGCGGCTGTGGCCCGAACGCGAGGTGGTCGTGTTCGCGGGCGACGGCGACTTCATGATGCACGGCCAGGAGTTCGCCACTGCCGTGCAGTACGGTCTGCCGATCCTCGTGGTGCTGCTGGACAACGGCATGTACGGCACGATCCGCATGCACCAGGAAAAGCACTACCCCGGCCGCATCAGCGCCACGCAGTTGAAGAACCCCGACTTCCGTGGCTATGCCGAGGTGTTCGGCGGCCACGGCGAGCGCGTGACCACGACGGAAGAATTCGGCCCCGCACTCGCGCGTGCGCGTGCCAGCGGCAAGCCGGCGATCCTGCATTGCCTGCTGGACCCGGAGGCGATCACGCCCGCGAGCACGCTGGCGTCGATCCGCAAGGCGGCGCTGGCCGCGAACTGAGGCGTCGTCAGCGCAGCCCGCCGACATAGCGCGGCGGCGGCGTGGGCGGTAGGCCGTCGGGCTGGCGCGCCGCCAGCCGCGCGGCGCGGGCCAGCGGCTCCATGGCCTGCTCGAGCCGCGTGGCGAGCTGGTCGAGTTCGTCGTCTTTCGTCTCGGCGGCGTGCTGGCGCGTCATGCGCACGATCTCGGCGGCGTACTCGGCGTTGGTGGCCATCCATTCGGTGTCGGTCACGCGCCCGTGCTTTCGCCGCAGTGCCACGTGAAGGCGTGCTGCAAGCGCGATGCGTTCGCTTTCGGACATGGATGGCATGGCGTTTCCCTCGGGTGGTCAGGCTCCCAGGTGTTCACGATGCTGAGCAAGATCGAGGCCCACCAGTTCACTCTCGGGGTCGACGCGCAATCCGACCAGCACATGCACCAGGAACAGCACGATGGCCGTGCCGGCCGCGCTGTAGATCGCCACGCTGGCGACCGCGATCGCCTGCGTCAGCACATTGCCCGCCGCGCCCGAGATGCGCGGGTCGGCGAACACGCCCGTGAGCAGCGCGCCCACGATGCCGCCGATGCCGTGCACGCCGAACACGTCGAGCGAGTCGTCCGCACCGAGCAGGTGCTTCAGACCCGTGGCGCCCCAGTAGCAGGCCAGCCCGGCGATGGCGCCGATGGCCAGCGCCGACAGCGGCGTGACGAAGCCGGCCGCCGGCGTGATCGCCACCAGCCCGGCCACGAGGCCGGAGCACAGGCCCAAGAGCGAGGGGCTGCGGCGCACGATCCATTCGCCGATCATCCAGCTCATGGCGCCGGCCGCTGCCGCGATGTGCGTCACCAGCATCGCCAGGCCGGCGCGCCCGTCGGCCGCCACCGCCGAGCCGGCATTGAAGCCGAACCAGCCCACCCACAGCAGGCCCGCGCCCGTCATGGTGAGCGCCAGGCTGTAGGGCTCGAAGGCCTCGCGCCCGTAGCCCCGGCGCGGCCCGAGCGCATAGGCGCACACCAGCCCCGCGATGCCCGCGTTGACGTGCACCACCGAGCCGCCCGCGAAGTCGAGCGCGCCCATCTGCGCGAGCCAGCCGCCCGGCTCCCACACCCAGTGCGCGACCGGTGCGTACACGAGCAGGCTCCACAGCAGCGCGAACCACAGCAGCGCCGAGAAGCGCATGCGCTCGACAAAGGCGCCGAGCACCAGCGCGGTGGTGATGATCGCGAAGCTCAGCTGGAACATGGCGTAGACCGACTCCGGCACGTTCGGCGCCACGTGGCTCACGGCCACCTGGCCGGCCTCTTTCAGGTACTCGAAGCCCGAGAAGCCGATGCGCGAGAGCTTGCCCAGCCAGGGCCAGCCGGGCGTGAAGGCCAGCGAGTAGCCGAGCGCGAACCAGGTCAGCGAGACCACGGCGGCGACCGCCACCACCCCGGCCATGGTGGCCAGCACGTTCTTGCGCCGCACCATGCCGGCATAGAAGAGCGCGATGCCGGGCAGCGTCATCAGCAGCACCAGCGCGGTCGAGGTCATCATCCAGGCGGTGTCGGCCGCGTTCAGGGAGGCTTGGGGTGCCAGCAGGGCCATGACCGTTTCTTCTTGGAGTGGTGGACGACAGGCCTGTGTGCACGAGTCATGCCATCTTGTTAACTGACTGAAACACTTTGGTTTCCCAACCGGAGGGTCGAAGTAACACGAAGCGGGTAATTCCTAATGCACCGGGCGGGTGCGCGCTTGCACAATCTGCGCACTCGCGACGGGCCCTGCTCGTACTGCCGAGGGTCCGAGGAGACAAGCTTCCGATCGATCAACAAGAACATTCTTCAAAGGCTCCGTACGAGATGCCTGTCTGATATTTGAAAAGCGCCGCTGGTCGGCGCTTTTTTTTTGCCTGTTCGCCGCGCGGACGCGGGCGCTTTCCTCCAAGCCAAACAAGCCTCCTGGCCAGCCGGTACCGGCCACCACAGCTATCGTTTCGATAGCGATTCCGGTGAGACAATCGCCCGCATGGAAATGCTGGTGGTCACGGGCGCCTCACTGCTCGCGGGTTTTATCGATGCGATCGTGGGCGGCGGCGGGTTGATCCTGGTGCCGGCTCTTTTTGCGGTGTTTCCGGGCGCGCCGCCGGCCACGCTGCTGGGCACCAACAAGAGCGCGTCCATCTGGGGCACGGCGGCCTCGGCGGCCCAGTTCAGTCAGCGGGTGCAGATGCGCTGGGGCGCGATGTGGCCGGCCGCGCTGCTGGGCTTCGGCGGCTCGATGCTCGGCGCCTGGACCGTCACGGTCTTCCCGGGCGACTTCCTGCGCCGGGCGCTGCCGGTCATCCTGCTGGGCGTGCTGGTCTACACGCTGGCGCGCAAGGACATGGGCCGGCTGCACGCGCCGCGCTTCAGCGGCCGCGCCGAGACGCTGGCGGCCAGCACCATCGGCCTGACCATCGGTTTCTACGACGGCTTCTTCGGGCCGGGCACGGGCAGCTTCCTGGTGTTTTTGTTCGTGCGCTGGATGGGCTACGACTTCCTCAACGCCTCGGCCTCGGCCAAGGTCATCAACACCCTGACCAACGCCGCCGCGCTGATCCTGCTGGCCGCCAAGGGCCACGTCTGGTGGCACTACGGGCTGGTGATGGCGGTGGCCAACGTGGCCGGCAGCCTGGTCGGCACGCGCGTGGCGCTGAAGCACGGGGCGGGGTTCGTGCGGATCGTGTTCATCGTGGTGGTGAGTGCGCTGATCCTGAAGACGGCTTACGACGCGTTCTTTCGGTGATCCTTGAGGCGGTCGTTCAGGGCGCGATCCCGCCGACGGGGCACCTTGCTCCGCGAATGTCCTCCGGCCTGCGGCCTCCCCCTTAATTTCGCTGCGCAAGGCACCCCGCCAGCGTGATCGTTATCAGCCGAGGTTGTTGATCGGCCGCGAACCAGCAGCGTGCCCTCGTGCGCAGGGCACTGGGTGCTCCCCGCAGCGAAATTAAGGGGGAGGCCGCAGGCCGGAGGACATTCGCGGAGGGGAGTACCCGGTGTCCTGTGCACGCACCCTGAACGCCCCCATCCGCAGAAAACAAAAAAGCCCCACACGGGGGCTTTCTTGCAAGCGAGCGAAAAGAACTGTCAGTCTTCGACAAAGGCCTCTTCGCGCTTCGCCTTGATCGCCGGCAGCAGCACGATGGCCAGCAACAGCGCCGCAGCGATCAGCAGACCGGCCGACAGCGGCCGCGTCACGAACACGCTCCACGCGCCGCGCGACAGCAGCAGCGCGCGCCGCAGGTTCTCTTCCATCATCGGCCCGAGGATGAAGCCCAGCAGCAGCGGGGCCGGCTCGGTGCGCAGCTTCAGGAACAGGTAGCCGATGAAGCCGAAGATCGCCACCATCCACACGTCGAAGGTGTTGTTGTTGGTCGAGTACACGCCGATCGCGCAGAACAGCACGATGGCGGGGAACAGGAACTTGTAGGGCACCGTCAGCAGCTTGATCCACATGCCGATGAGCGGCAGGTTCAGGATGATCAGCATCGCGTTGCCGATCCACATCGAGGCGATCAGGCCCCAGAAGAGCTCCGGGTTGCTGGTCATGACCTGCGGACCGGGCTGGATGTTGTGGATGGTCATCGCGCCCACCATCAGCGCCATCACGGCGTTGGGCGGGATGCCCAGCGTCAAGAGCGGAATGAAGGAGGTCTGCGCGCCGGCGTTGTTGGCCGACTCGGGCGAGGCCACGCCGCGGATGTTGCCCTTGCCGAAGGGCACTTCGCCGGGGCGCATCTTGATCTTCTTCTCCAGCGCATAGGCCGCGAAGGCCGCCAGCAGCGCACCGCCGCCCGGCAGGATGCCCAGCGCCGAACCCAGCGCCGTGCCGCGCAGCACGGCGGGCGTCATGCGCTTGAAGTCGTCCTTGGTGGGCCACAGGCCCTTGACCTTGTGCGTGAAGACCTCGCGCTCGTCGTCGGGCTGCGAGAGGTTGCCGATGATTTCGCCGTAGCCGAACACGCCCATGGCGATCACCACGAAGCCGATGCCGTCGGTGAGCTCGGGAATGTCGAAGCTGAAGCGCGCCACGCCCGAGTTCACGTCGGTGCCGACGATGCCCAGCAGCAGGCCCAGCACGATCATCGCCACCGCCTTGAGCAGCGAGCCCGAGGCCAGCACCACCGCGCCGATCAGGCCCAGCACCATCAGCGAGAAGTACTCGGCCGGGCCGAACTTGAAGGCCAGCTCGGTCAGCGGCGGCGCGAAGGCGGCCAGGATCAAGGTGCCGACACAGCCCGCGAAGAACGAGCCCAGGCCGGCCGCAGCCAGCGCAGGGCCTGCGCGGCCCTGCCTTGCCATCTGGTAGCCGTCGATGCAGGTGACCACCGAGGACGACTCCCCGGGCAGGTTCACCAAAATTGCGGTGGTCGAGCCGCCGTACTGGGCGCCGTAGTAGATGCCGGCCAGCATGATCAGCGCCGACACGGGCGGCAGCGCGTAGGTGGCGGGCAGCAGCATCGCGATGGTCGCGACCGGGCCGATGCCCGGCAGCACGCCGATCAGCGTGCCCAGGATGCAGCCGACCAGGCAGTACAGCAGGTTGGTGAAGGTGAAGGCGACGCCGAAGCCGGTCGCCAGGTTGTGGAACAGTTCCATGGCGGTGTGCTCCTCAACCCGAAATGAACGTGGGCCAGACCTGGATCTGCAGCTTGAGCGCCCAGATGAAGGCCACATAGCTGCCGGCTGCCAGGATGGTGGAGAGCACCAGCACGTCGCGCAGCTTGAAGTGCTCGCCGGCCATGCTCGAGATGATGGTCAGCGCGTAGATCGCGATGATCATGCCCATCGCCGGCAGCCCGACGCTGGGCAGGCCCCCCAGCAGCACGCCGAAGGCCAGGTTGGCGCCGAGCACGAAGGCCAGCGGCTTCCAGGCCCATTTGCCGATCTTGTCGCCGTCGGCGCTCTCGACCACCATGGCCTGGAACATGATCAGCGCGCCCAGCAGCGCCAGCAGGATGCCCAGCATCAGCGGGAAGTACCCCGGCCCCATGCGGGCGCCGTCGCCGATGGTGTAGGTGGTGGCGCCGATGGCGAACGCGCCACCGACGGCGGCGAACATGACTCCTGAGAAGAAGTCCGCCTGTCTCTTGATTTTCATTGTCTCGACCCTCTGTTTTCGAAGGGACGAGGGTCGTCGCCAGCGGCTGACCGTCGGCTGACCGCGACGGTACGGACAAATGCTTACAGGGTTAGCACTGGCTCTCCCCCAGGCTTCGCGCACTTCGTGTCGCTACGCCAACCCCCTTCCGGGGGCAACACCAACGGCCCGGCGAAGCCGGTTCCGTGGTGTTCCACGAAGGGGCGGGGAGTGAGGGGGAG
>NZ_JBWKXQ010000065.1:0-40468 GCF_059423125.1 Variovorax sp. GW531-E2
AGCCTGGCCACCGCCCAGGCCCAGGGTTACGCCAACAGCTTCTCGGGCGTGCACGCCCCGCGCCCCTGGCGCCCGGCACTGGCCGCGGCCGATGGCGCCCGCCTGCACGCCAGGCCCACGGCCAGCGGCGTGCACAGCGCCATCGTGGTCGGCCCCGCTGGCGAGACCTCGCCCAATGGCGCCGACGAGCTGTACTGCAACGACCGCGGCGACGTGCGCGTGCGCTTCCACTGGCAGAACGGATCGAGCGAGAACGGCAACAGCAATGGAGACAGCGCCCAGGACAACCGCAGCACCCGCTGGATCCGCGTGGCCCAGCGCCAGGCCGGCCCCGGCATGGGCTGGCAGTGGCTGCCGCGCATCGGGCAGGAAGTGCTGGTCAAGTTCGTCGACCTGGACGTGGACCAGCCCGTCATCGTCGGCGCGCTGTACAACGGCCGCGGCGACGGCGGCATCGCCCCCACGCCCGGCGGTGCGTCACGCGACAGCGAACAGGGCAGCAACGACACCAACGACGTCTTCGCCCAGGCCAGCAACGCCTCGCCCAGCGCCCAGGCCAACCTCGCGGCCGGCCATGCCCCGCCCTGGCACGGCGCCAGCGCCGACGACAAGGGTCACCGCAACGCGGCCGCCCTGAGCGGCTTCAAGACCAAGGAGTTCGGCGGCGAGGGCTTCAGCCAGCTGGTGTTCGACGATTCGAACCAGCAGCTGCGCGTGCAACTGCACGCCAGCACCGCCCACAGCCAGCTGAACCTGGGCCACCTCATCCACCAGGCCGACAACTTCCGAGGCAGCTTCCGAGGCCAGGGCCTGGAGCTGCGCACGGACGGCTATGCGGCCCTGCGCGGCGGCAAGGGCGTGCTGCTGAGCACGTACCACGGCGCAGGCGGCCACAAGCTCGAGCCCGTGGGCGACTTCGCCGCCGGCATGGCGCTGCTCAAGCAGGTGCAGCAGCTGGGTCAGGCTCTGAGCGACGCCGCCAGGACCCACGAGACTGTGCAGTTGGCAGGGCACATCGGCGCGAACAAGGCCAACGAATCCCAGCTCGACAAGGAACGCGCCCCCTACGCCGCGATGGAGCACACCGCCAGCGGCATGGTGACGGCCGATGCGCTCGACACTGCCTACGCAGATGCGGCAGACAAGGCCATCGCCACCGGCGAAGGCAAGGTGCCGCACACGAGCGATGCCGTGATCGCACTGGCCGCACGCGGCGGCCTGGCGATGGTGGCGGGCCAGCAGCTGCAGGTCGTCAGCGGCGAGACCGCCACGCTGGCCAGCGGCGGCGACATCAACCTGGCGCTGGCCGACGTGCTGCGCGTGCACAGCGGGCAAGCCATCAGCGTGCTGGCCGGGGCGCAGAAGGCCGATGCAGACGCGGGCCTGTCGGTGATCGCGGGCAACGGCGACCTGGACTTCCAGGCGCAGCACGACGAGTTGCGCGTGCAGGCCAAGGAGGCATTGAAGATCGCCAGCATCGACCAGACGGTGGAGTTCGCGGCCAAGAAGAAGATCCGCATCGCGACGGCGCAGGGCGCGTCGATCACGCTGCAGGATGGGGACATCACCTTCGAGTGCCCGGGGAAGATCACTTATCACTCGGTGCAGCGGAAGTTGGCTGGGCCGACAAGCTCGCCGTATGGGCTGCCGCTGTTCCCGCAGAGCATCTGCATCGAGTGCATGCTGAAGGCCGCACAAAGCGGAGCCCCCTTCTCCGCCTTGCAGTGAGTTCGGCGTTGGAATTCGCGACCGATCCGATCGACCCCCTCCACCTTGCCCATGCCGTGCAAGCGATGGCCGACGCCCAACCGTCATCCGTCGGCCTCTGGTTGCTGGTCGATGCGGCCTTGCTCGACCCGGCGCGCCTCGCATCGGTACTGCGCCGCAACGGGTGGTCGCACGTCAATGCGCTGGCCAACACTCCGCTGGAGGCCTACGGCGCAAGGGGACCGCAGCTGCTGGAACTGCCACCAGACGACGAGGTGCGCGCCGAGGGCTTGCGGCGCCTCGCCACGATCGACCCGGCGGCGCCCGCATTCAGCTGGATCGCCTCCAGCCACGTCGCTGCGGATTTGCAGGCCTGCTTCGGCTACCTGGCCCAGGCGCGGCACGACGGCCTGAAGCTGCATTGCCGCATGGGCGATGTGCGCGTTCTTCCGACGCTGCTCGCCACGCTGGCCGAGCCACAGGCACGGCGCGTGGCGCAGGCCATCTCGCAATGGCAGTGGTTCGATCGCAGCGGTGCCGTGGTCGGCAACTGGTTTGCAGCTTCTGGGAAGGACGGTGTGGCCGATGCCCGCGACCATCTCGAACTCGATGCATCGCAATTCGCGACGCTCCTGGATGCCTCGGAAGCCGACGGCATCTTTGCGCAGTTGCTCGAGACGGTGTCGCAGCTGGTGCCGCAGACCGACCGGGCGGCGTTTCATCAGCGGCTCCAGCGCGCGCTCGCGGTTGCCACGCGCCTGCACGTGGCAGGCAACCCCGACCGGCTGCAGTTCGTGGTGCTCTCGCTGACCTGCGGCGATGACTTTTATCAGCATCCCGATCTGTCGGACACATGGAAGACCGTCGCACAAGGCTCCAGCCTGTCGGGCCTGATGAAGGGCTGGAGCGACGCGCTGTGGAAGGCGTTGGAGGGGAAGGCTTCATGAAGCGCCTTGCTCTCCTGGTTCTTTGCGCGTTGGCGTTGTTGGGGGCTTGCAGCAGCAAGAAGCCGGCGGCTGAAAGCTACAGCGCCAGTCTCAGCCCCTACAACCACACAGAGGACTACATCCATCAGTTCTATGTGGACGGAGCGGGTGGCGGCAACTCGAGTCCGTACGGAGGCGGCGGCAGTTTCGTGTGCTGCATCTCTGCTCCAGCTCAATGGCGTCCCGGGCTCAGCGCGACGGTGAAATGGACGACATCGAGCGGAATTCCTGGCGACAAGCGCCCCGAAGCCATCACGCCCCGCTGGCACGAGAGGGTCGTTCCGATCGATCGATATGACGTGCCGGGTGGTCTGATGAACGTGCACTTCTTGCCGAACAACGAAGTGCGGCTGGTCATCTCCAACATGAGGGCCAGCGCCAAGGGCTACCCTGGCCCCGCCTATCCGGTGAAGCCGCCGGATTGGAAATGGTGAGCATGAGGCAAACAATCCATGCGCGCATTGAAAGGCCACACGCCATGAAACGTACCGCGCTCCTGACGCTTTGCGCACTGGCAGTACTGCCGCTGGCAGCTTGCAGCAGCAAGAAGCCGGCAGCTGAAAGCTACAGCGCCAACCTCAGTGCCTACAACCACACAGAGGACTACATCCACGAGTTCTATGTGGATGGGGCAGGTGGCGGCAATTCGCGCCCCTACGGCGGTGGCGGCAGCTTTGTGTGCTGCATCTCCTATCCGGCTCAATGGCGTCCCGGACTCAGCGCAACGGTGGAGTGGACAACCTCGAGCGGGACTCCAGGCGATACGCGTCCCGACGCAATCAAGCCGCACTGGCACAAGAAGATCGTCCCGATCGACAAATACGACATCCCAGGCAGCACGCTCAACGTGCACTTCCTGGCTGAAGGCGATGTTCGATTGGTCATCTCCAGCAAGGGCTCCGGCGCGAAGGGCTACCCCGACTACCCGGTGAAGCCGTCGAGCTGGAAGTGGTGACTCAAGGCGAGCAAGGATTTTCGGAAACCCGAGACACAACACGTGAACGCATTGAAAGGCCACACGTCATGAAACGCACGACCACCCTGACACTTTGCGCATTGGCACTGCTGGTGCTCCCGCTGGCTGCTTGCAGCAGCAAGGAGCGCACGTCAGAAAGCTACAGCGCCAACCTCAGCCCGTACAACCACACGGGCGACCACATCGAACCGTACGTCGATGGCATCTTCGCCGGGCACTCAAGCGCCTACGGTGGCGGCGGAAGCTTCGTCTGCTGCATCTCCTACCCCGCCAAATGGCGTCCGGGCCTCAGCGCCAAAGTGAGGTGGGCTACATCCAGCGGGATTCCCGGTGACAGGCGGCCGGAGGCGTATGTCCAGCAGTGGCACGAGAAAGTCGTCCCGATCGAAAAATATGACGTCCCGGGCAGCACGCTCAACATCCATTTCCTTTCCGGAGGTGAAGTTCGGCTGATCATTTCCAGCAAGGGGGCAGGGGCCAAGGACTACCCCGGCCCTGCGTACCCCGTGAAACCACCCAATTGGAAATGGTGAGCCAGGTCAGCCAAGAAACATCCCAAAGAACCCGGGGAGCGACACATGGACGAATTTCGCGAAGGCTGGTACGAGGTCAGCTTTGACGCCAACACCTACGACAAGCGCTGCTTCTACTTCAAGACCATCGAACTCTGTACAGCCGAGTGCATCCTCAAGGAAACAGGGCTGCAGATACTGGTGTGGTCGGACGGGGCTGGCAGGGCCGAAACATGGTCCTCGACCTATCGACCGCTACCCACAGCGCCCACAGGCGACTGGTGGGACAACGACCCGGGCGGCGCGAACTACCAGCCCGGGCTGCCTGGCGACCACTCACGCGCCGACCGGACCCTGACCGCACGCGAACTGTGCCAACGCGCCGCCAGCGCCGACCCGAGCAAGGCCGATGCCCTGAGTTGCGCCAAAGAGATCCACGTGGGCCTGTTCTTCGACGGCACCAACAACAACCTGATCCGCGACACACGCGACCAAAGCCACACGAACGTGGTCAGTCTCTTCAACGCGCACAAGGACGACAAGGTCGAGAACTTTCGCTACTACATACCCGGCGTCGGCACGCACTTCCCCGAGATCGGCGAGGACAAGGAACTGGACAACGGCAAGCGTTTCGGCACCGGTGGTGAGGCACGCATCCATTGGGCCTTGATTCAGGTCTACAACGCATTGCATCGGGCGTATCACACGTCCGACCTCATCCAGCCGGACGAGATGAAGGAGCTCTGCACCGACCGGCTGAAGACCTGGTGGCGCTTGAGCGACAACAAGATGATCAGCATCTTCAGGGGCATTCAAGAGCGCCTGCTGAAAGCCATCAAGGACCAGCGGCCGCGGGTGACCAAGATGCATCTGTCGGTCTTCGGCTTTTCGCGTGGTGCAGCCGAAGCGCGCGCCTTTTGCCAGTGGATCCAGCTGGTCGCCGAGAACATGACGATCGGCGAAGCGACGCTGGAGCTTCATTTCCTGGGCATCTTCGACACCGTGGCGTCTGTCGGGCTGGCCGATTCGTCGCCCGTTGGCGAAGGCTTTCAGGACTGGGCTGACGGCACCATGGACATCCACGGTGTCAACCAGACCGTTCACTATGTGGCGGCCCATGAAATACGCCAGTCGTTTCCGCTGTCTACGGCGCGCATCAGGGCCACGAGCTACCCGCCGAACACCAAGGAGTTCGTCTATCCGGGGGCCCACTCTGACCTGGGCGGAGGCTACCCGTCGAAGTCCCAGGGAAAAGGCGTAGGCGGACGTACCTCATTGCTCTCGCAGATTCCCTTGATGGACATGTATTTCGAGGCAGTTTCGGCAGGCGTACGAGTCCGCCCATTGAACGAGATGGACGCGGTGATCGAGCGAGACTTCAAGGTCGACCCTGGGCTCGATAAAGCCTTCAGCGACTACGCAGCCTGGACCACGACGGAGGAAAAGCAGAACGTCGCCAACGGCGGGGAGCCCGTGCAAAACCGCATGCGCTATCACATGGAGCTGTATTGGCGCTGGCGTGCGTCCAAGAGCGACGAAGCCACCTTCAAGGCCATGGCGAGTTACGAAGCCTCCAACAAGCAGGACCGACAGGATCTCTGGGAGTCGGAACTCGACTGGCGTGAGGACATCAAGGCCGCCCAGGCGGCCAACCAGCCCCGACGGGTGTTCGTTCCCAGAGCGGGCGTCTACGTTGACCAGCCGCCCCGCGCCAACGAGGTGGAAAAGCGCCTCCTACGCGCCGTCGCTGCTGCCAAGGATGTTCCGCAAACCGCCAACGACTTCTTCGACAAGTATGTCCACGACTCGCACGGCGGCTTCTGGATGCTCGGCCCCATCACGAAGGAGAACCGCGATGACTTCGTGGCCGCCATCAAGCAGAAAAAAGCCACGCATGACCGGTTGCTGAAGGCGGCAGACGAGGAGACCCTCCCCTCTCGCGCGACGAACCTGCGCAACTATGCCCGCGGCTATGAACTCAACAACTTCGAACGCCGCGTGATCGCACAGGATGCAAAAGAACCGGGAACACTGCCTCTGATGACGGATGCAGATGCGGAAGATCTGCGAGACAACGCAGGCACGATGGCGACGCTCGCATTGAAGCTCCTGGGCACCGCCAGCCGCCGCGAACCCCGCGGCCACGGGCGTTACCGGCGCGTGTTCGACAAGAGTTGAAGAAGCCCATTGCAGGTTCCGTCATCACCTCGCAGAACCTACAGCCGCCAGTTGTCCGGCCATCGCCGCTCGGTGAGGCCGGATCAAGATGAATCCGGTCGCTCTCTTCCTCAAGCCTTGACGGCCGCCCTCACTCACCCAATGCGCGCAATCGCCGTCCCAGCCGCCACATAGCCCCCCGCCGCCGCAGCGAACACGATGCGCCCCGCGCGGTGCGCAACCACCTGCATCTCCATCTTCATCGCCTCCATCACCGCGATGACCGCACCTTCAGCGACCTCGTCGCCGTCCGCGACTTTCCAGCCTTGCAACGTGCCCGACACCGGCGCAGCCACAGCAGCGGCATCGGCCGCCGGTGCGTTCGCCACAACGCCAGGCGCAGCAGCAGCACCACCACCCGCCGACGCCAACCCACGCAGCAACTCCGCAGGCAGTCCCAGCGACATGCGCCGCCCGTCGATCTCGATGGCCGTGCGGTGCGGCGAGGCGTCCGGCAACGGATCAGGTCGTATGCCTGCCGCTTCGTCGTTCGCAAAGTCGGTCTCGATCCAGCGTGTGTGGACCTTGAAGGCGTCTTCCGACACGAAGTCGGGGTGCGCCATCACCGCGCGGTGAAACGGAAGCACCGTCGCCAACCCTTCGATGCGGAATTCCTTGAGCGCGCGGCGCGCGCGTGCGATGGCCTGGGCGCGCGTGGCGCCGGTGACGATGAGCTTGGCCATCAGCGAGTCGAAGGTGCCGGGCACCTGCGAGCCGGCGTCCACGCCGGTGTCCACGCGCACGCCCGGGCCCGAGGGGGCGTCGAACACATGGACGGGGCCGGGCGTCGGCAGGAAGCCGCGGCCCACGTCTTCGGCGTTGATGCGGAATTCGAAGGAGTGGCCGCGCGGTGCGGGCGTCTCTTTGATTGACAGCGGCAGGCCTTCGGCGATGCGCAGCTGTTCGATGACGAGGTCGATGCCGGTGGTCTCCTCGGTCACGGGGTGCTCGACCTGCAGGCGCGTGTTGACCTCGAGAAAAGAGATGGCGCCGCTCGCGCTCAGCATGAACTCGACGGTGCCGGCGCCGGTGTAGCCGGCGGCCGCGCAGATGTCGCGCGCCGACTGGTGGATGCGCTCACGCTGTGCGTCGCTCAGGAACGGTGCGGGCGCTTCTTCGACCAGCTTCTGGTTGCGCCGCTGCAGCGAGCAGTCGCGCGTGCCGAGCACGACGACGTTGCCGTGGGTGTCGGCGATGACCTGCGCCTCGACGTGCCGCGGGCGGTCGAGGAACTGTTCGACGTAGCACTCGCCGCGGCCGAAGGCGGTGATGGCTTCGCGCACGGCCGATTCGTAGAGGCCTTCGACCTCGTCGAGCCGCCACGCGACCTTGATGCCGCGCCCGCCGCCGCCGAAGGCCGCCTTGATCGCGATCGGCAGGCCGTGCTGTTCGGCAAAGGCGAGCACCTCGCCCGCGTTGCTGACCGGGTCGGCCGTGCCCGCGACGAGCGGCGCGCCGACCTTCAGGGCGAGCTTGCGGGCCTGCACCTTGTCGCCCAGCGTGGCGATGGCCGCGGGCGAAGGGCCGATCCACGTCAGGCCGGCGTCGATCACGGCCTGCGCGAAGGCTGCGCTTTCGGAAAGGAAGCCGTAGCCGGGGTGCACGGCATCGGCGTCGCTGCGCTTGGCGATGGCCAGCAGCTTGGGAATGTTGAGGTAGGTGTCGGCCGGGCGGTGGCCGTCCAGGCCGTAGGCCTCGTCGGCGCGGCGCACGTGCAGCGCATTCAGGTCGGGATCGGCGTAGACGGCGACCGACTGCACGCCGTGGTCGGCGCAGGCGCGCGCGATGCGCACGGCGATTTCGCCGCGGTTGGCGATCAGGACTTTTTTCATCGCGGGACTCTCGATCTCAAATCAAAGTTCGATGGGGCCGTGGCCGGCCATCGGTTGGAAGCGGACGCGGGCGTTCACGGGGATCTGCCCCGCACGGTCCAGGTGGTGGGTGGCGACCGACGCGATCACGGGGTAGCCGCCGGTGAGCGGGTGGTCGGCCAGGAACAGCACGGGCTGGCCGCTGGGCGGCACCTGGATCGAACCGCGCGCCGTGCCCTCGCTGGGCAGCTCGGCGGTGTTGGCACGCACCAGCGGCGTTTCGCCGTTCAGGCGGATGCCGACGCGGTTCGATTGCGGCGTCACCACCCACGGCTGGCTGCACAGGTGCTCGACGGCGTCGGCGGTGAACCAGTCGGTGCGCGGGCCGAGCACGATGTCGAGCACGACTTCGTCCTGCACGGTGGGCAGATCGATCGGTGGCACTTCGGTGGCGCCGACGACGGCGCCGGTGGCAACGCTACGCACGGGCAGCACATCGCCTGCCGCCACGGCGGGCGGGCCGATGCGGGCCAGCGTGTCGGTCGCGCAGCTGCCGAGCACGGGCGCCACGGCAAAGCCGCCGCGCACGGCCAGGTAGCTGCGGATGCCGGCGACGGGCTCGCCGATGGTGACGGTGTCGCCGTCGGCCAGCGCGACGGGCTGGTAGCGCGGCAACGGCCATTGCGCGCCGTCGGCACGGGTCAGCGTGAGCGGGCCGTCGGCGCCAGTGACAGCGATCACTGCGTTGCCGCGGCAGACGAACTGGAAGCCGCCGTAGGCGAGTTCGAGGCAGGCCACGTCCGACGCATTGCCGACCAGTCGATTGGCCGCCTGCAGCGAGCGCTGGTCCATCGCACCGGAGGCTGACACACCCTGCCGCGCCTGGCCATGGCGACCGCCGTCCTGCCACAGCGCCTGCAAGCCAGCGGCGCGAACTTCAAAGGCGCTGCCGCCTTCAACGGCCGCAGGCGCGGGCGCCGCAACCACGGGCTCCGCCACAGGCAACGCCACCTTCAACGACGTGGCATCGACAAAGCGCACCGCATCGCCGGGCTGCAGCAGCGCCGGCGTTTCGCGCGACAGGTCCCACATGGGCGTGTCGGTCACGCCGATGATCTGCCAGCCGCCGGGGCTGGCCTGCGGGTACACGCCGCTGAAGCTGCCCGCGAGCCCGACGGCGCCGGCCGGGATGCGGGTGCGCGGCACCGCGCGGCGCGGCACGTTCAGGCTGGGGTGGCCGTCGCTCAGGTAGGCGAAGCCGGGCGCGAAGCCGGTGAAGGCGACGGTGTAGTCGCTGCCGGTGTGGCGGCGCACCAGCTCGTCGGGTGTTATGCCGAGCAGGCCGGCCACTTCGGCGATGTCTTCGCCGTCGTAGCGCACGGGAATCTCGATGCGCTTGTCGATGCGCGTCTCGCGGGCGTCGAGCTTTCGCTGGCGCACGGCGTGTGCCAGCGCAGCCGCCGACAGCACGGCGGGGCGGAAGGTGATGAGGATGGTGCGCGCGGCGGGCACCAGCTCGTCGATGCCGGCAAGGGGCTCGGCGCGCAGCGAGGCCAGCAGCGCGAGCGTCTGCGCCAGGTCGTCGAGCTCGACCAGCACGGCATTCAGGTTGACGCGAAGAAAGCGCATCGAGGCCGTCATGCGGTGGTGGCCTCGGCGAAGGGGCGGATCGTCACGCCGGCCTGCACGAGCCGCTCGCGCACGCGGCGCGCCATTTCGACCGCGCCGGGGCTGTCGCCGTGCACGCAGATCGAGTCGGCGCGGATGCGCACCACGCTGCCGTCGATGGCGGTGACGGTGCCTTCGTGGGCCAGGCGCAGCATGCGCTCGGCCACGTCGTTCGCATCGTGCAGCACGGCGCCGGGTTCGCGGCGCGACACCAGCGAGCCCTGCGGCGTGTAGGCGCGGTCGGCAAAGGCCTCGGCCACCACGCGCAGGCCCTGGGCCTCGGCCCAGCCCACGAGCGGCGAGCCCGCGAGCGCGACGAGCACGAGGCCGGCGTCGATCTCGCGCAGGGCCGCGATCACGTCGCGTGCCTGGCGCTCATCGTGCGCGATGGTGTTGTACAGCGCACCGTGCGGCTTCACGTAGCGCACCTCGGTGCCGGCCGCGGCGGCCAGGCCCTTCAGGGCGCCGATCTGGTAGATGACGTCGGCGCGCAGGTCGGCGCTGTCGACGTCCATGTTGCGACGGCCGAAGCCGACGAGGTCGCGGTAGGCCACATGGGCGCCCACGGCCACGCCGCGTTCCTTCGCCTGGCGCAGCGTGCGCAGGATGCCCGCCGGGTCGCCGGCGTGGAAGCCGCAGGCCACGTTGGCGCTGCTGACGATGTCGAGCATGGCGGCGTCGTCGCCCATGCGCCAGACGCCGAGGCTTTCGCCGAGGTCACTGTTCAAGTCGATGTTCATCGGGGGTCTCCGGCGTGCACGCACGCCTCAGGAATCAATGCAGCCGGCCGGCGGTCTCGCGCACGTCGTGGCGCACGGTGAGCGCGGTGCGGATCGCCACGCGGAAGGCCTCCACCTGCGCGTCCAGCGCCATGCTCGCCACGCCGGGTTTCGAGGCGGCCTGCTCGGGCAGGTAGGGCACGTGGACGAAGCCGCCGCGCGTGTGCGCCAGCGCCGGGCGCGTCGCGAGCCGGTGCATGAGCGCGTAGAAGATGTGGTTGCACACGAAGGTGCCCGCGCTGTTCGACACGGCCGCAGGCAGGCCCGCCGCGCGCATGTCGCGCACCATGGCCTTGATCGGCAGCGTCGAGAAGTAGGCCGCCGGGCCGTCCCTGACCACAGGCAGGTCGACGGGCTGCTGGCCGGCGTTGTCGGGAATGCGCGCGTCGTCGATGTTCAGCGCGGCGCGCTCCATCGAGATCTCGGTGCGCCCGCCCGCCGCGCCGATGCACAGCACCAGCTGCAGCGGCGAGCCGGCCAGTGCGGCGTCGAGCGTGTCGATGGCGCGGCCGAACACGCAGGGCAGCTGCACCGCCTGCACCACGGCGCCTTCGCAGGCCCAGCCGTCGAGCGCGCGGGCGATCTCCCACGCAGGGTTGACCGGGTCGTTCTCGAAGGGCTCGAAGCCCGCGAGCAGCACGCGGCGTGCCTTGGCATCGGTGGCGGTGGTCATGCGCGGTGCCTCAGCGGAACATCAGGAAGTACAGCAGGAAGATGTTGACCACCAGCAGCGCGGCCGCGGTGGGTATCTGCACCTTGATCACCGCGTTCTTGTCGGGCAGCTCCAGCAGCGCCGCGGGCACGATGTTGAAGTTGGCCGCCATCGGCGTCATGAGCGTGCCGCAGTAGCCCGAGAACATGCCGATGGCCGCCATCACGGCCGGGTCGCCGTGGTACACGCCCACCAGCACCGGCACGCCGACGCCGCCCGTCATCACCGGGAAGGCCGCGAAGCCGTTGCCCATGATGATGGTGAACAGGGCCATGCCCAGCACGTACACCGCCACGGCGACGAAGCGGATGTCCATGTTGATGTAGCTGGTGGTGATGTGCGCCACCGCCTTGCCCACGCCGGCGTCGGAGAACACCAGGCCCAGCATGCCGAGCATCTGCGGCAGCACCACGGCCCAGCCGAGCGCGTCGGTCAGGCGGCGCGACTCGCGCATGCCCTGCACGGGCGTCTCGCGCGTCAGCCAGCAGGCCAGCGCCAGCGCCACCACGCAGCCGATGCCCAGGCTCACCAGCGTGGTGTTCTTGGGGTCGAGCAGCAGCGTGCCGCCGAGCTTGATGTGGCTCATGCCCACGGTGCCGATCACGGTGACCAGCGGGATCGCCAGCGCCGGAATGAACAGCTTGTTGCCCAGGCGCGTGGCGCTGGCCTGGTACTGCTCGGGCGTGGGCTCGCGGTGCTTGCCCGCACCGACGCCGCGCAGGCCGGCAATGACGGCCATGCCGATCGCACCGGCGCCCACGAGCGCGGGCGGCAGCTTGTCGCCGACCAGGAAGACCAGCGCATAGATGCCCCAGAAGAGCGCGCTGGTGTAGCGCTTGGGATGCTGGCGGTCGGCCAGCGTCATCACGGCCGTGACGGCGAGGATGAAGCCGACCAGGAGGTACAGGTGCTGGATCGAGAGGATCATGATGCTCAGCGTCCTTCCTTGGCGGGCACGGCGGTGGCGGGCACGTCGGCTTCTGCAGCGCCGCCCAGTTCACGGGCCAGCGCCTGGTCGAGCCGGCGCAGGCGCCAGGCGTGGATGATGAAGGCGGCAATGGCCGTGGGAATGCCCCACATCGCGATGTGCAGCGGCTCCACGTCGATGCCCGCTTCGTGCAGGAAGGTGGTCATGAGCACGATGGCGCCGAAGGCCACGAAGATGTCTTCGCCGAAGAACAGGCCCACGTTGTCGGTGGCCGCGGCGTAGGCGCGCAGCTTGTGGCGGATGCGGTCGGGCAGCTTGCCGTAGCGCGTTTCGGTGGCGCCTTCGGCCATCGGCGCGAGCAGCGGACGCACCATCTGCGGATGGCCGCCCAGGCTGGTCAGGCCCATGGCCGCGGTGAGTTCGCGTGCCGCGAGGTAGACGATCAGCAGGCGCCCGGCGGTGGCCGACTTGATGCGGCTGATCCAGTTCTGCGCGTGCTGGCGCAGGCCGTGGCGCTCCAGCAGGCCGATCACCGCCAGCGGCAGAAGAATGATCAGCGGCAGGTTGCGCGTCTTGATGAAGCCGGTGCCGATGGCCGTGAGGATCGCCATCGGGCCGAAGCCGGCGGCGAACGCCGTGACGATGGCCGTGACGATCACGACCAGCATCGGATTGAAGCGCAGGATGAACCCCGCAATGATCACGGCCACGCCGATCAGCGGCCACAGGGGGACTTCAGGTGTCATGGTTGGTCTTTCGTTGCAATGCAAAACACCGGCGCAGGGGCACCGGTGCGGTCGATTGATGCAAACCTCATGCCAATGAATGAGCAATTCATTTCTTATGAATCACTCATTTCAAACAAGTTGTTGAACAATTTAATGTAGTGTGCCCAACAACAGTGCCCGAATACCCCCATGAAAACCCTGAAACGGGCACGTTTCGGTGCACGGGCGCGGCGTGGCAAGGGAGCCGTCTGTTACAACGCAGGCTCGCTGCGCCCCTCTCTTTTCCCCTCCGACCGACCGGCATGACCCGACTGGATTCCCCCACTTCCCCCGCCTCGCCGGCCGCCGGCGCGCTCACGCTCAACGACCGCGTGGCCGAGCTGATCCGCCAGAAGATCGTGAAGGGCGAGTTCTCGCCAGGGCAGCGGCTGTCGGAGGCCGCGCTGGCCGACAGCCTGGAGATTTCGCGCAACACCCTGCGCGAGGTGTTCCGCACGCTGACCAAGGAAGGCCTGCTCAAGCACGCGCCCAACCGCGGCGTGTTCGTGGCGGTGCCGAGCATCGCGTCGATCATCGACATCTACCGCGTGCGCCGGCTCATCGAGTGCCAGGCGCTGGCGCAGGCCTACCCGCGCCACCCCGCCAAGAAGCACATGCGCGAGGCGGTCGAGATGGCATTGAAATGCCGCGACGCCGGCGACTGGCTGGGCGTGGGCACGGCCAACATGGAGTTCCACAAGGGCATCGTCGAGCTGGCCGACAGCGAGCGGCTCAACGTGCTGTTCGCCCACATCCTGGTCGAGCTGCGGCTGGCCTTCGGGCTGCTGAAAGACCCGGAGTTCCTGCACGCGCCCTACGTGGACATGAACACGAAGCTGCTCGAGCTCATCGAGGCCGGCAAGTTCGCCGAGGGCTCGGCGGCGCTGAACGACTACCTGATCCACTCCGAGCGCATCGTGCTGGCCGTCTACGCGCGGCAGATGACGGACGTGGAATAGGCCGCCTCCGGGCTTCGCATCGGCGCACCTGCGCGGGGCAAGGTGCTGAAATAATGACCACCCCGCCACCCCCACCGCCGGATGCGCCATGACCCTGTCCGCCTACCTGCTGTTCCTGCCCGCCTGCTTCGCCATCAACATGGCGTTCGGCCCCAACAACCTGCTGTCGGTCACCAACGGCGCGAAGCACGGCGTGTCGCCGGCCGTGATCGCGGCGAGCGGCCGGCTCGTGGCCTTCGCGGTCATGATCGCCATCGCGGGCCTGGGCATGGGCGCGGTGCTGGTGGCGTCGGAGCTGGCCTTCGATGTCATCAAGTACATCGGCGCCGCGTACCTCGTGTGGATCGGCGTCCGGCTGCTGCGCGCGCCGGCGCCGACCGCGCAGGTGCAGGCGCACGAGGCCGCACCGCCGTCGATGCGCGCGCTGGTGCGCCAGGAGTTCACGGTGGCGGCCGGCAACCCGAAGGCGATCCTGGTGTTCACCGCCTTCTTCCCGCAGTTCGTGGTGCCCAGTGCGTACGCGTCGAGCTACGTGCTGCTGGGCGTGACCTTCCTGGTGTTCGAGCTGGTCGCGATCGCGCTGTATGCGCTGCTCGGCGCGCGCATGCGCCGCCTGGCCAACGGCAGCCGCGCGATGCGCTGGTTCAACCGCGTGAGCGGCAGCATGATGGTCGGCTTCGGGCTGATCCTCGCGTTCACGCGCCGGCCTGCAGGCTGAGCCGCGGCCGCGCGGCGGTCAGCACTCGACGATGTTCACGGCGAGGCCGCCGCGCGAGGTTTCCTTGTACTTGGTCTTCATGTCCGCGCCGGTCTGCATCATGGTCTGGATGACCTTGTCCAGCGACACGAAGTGCGAGCCGTCGCCGCGCAGGGCCATGCGCGCCGCGTTGATGGCCTTCACCGCGCCCATTGCGTTGCGCTCGATGCACGGGATCTGAACCAGCCCGCTGACCGGGTCGCAGGTCATGCCCAGGTTGTGCTCCATGCCGATCTCGGCGGCGTTCTCGACCTGCCCGGGCGTGCCGCCCATCACCGCGGCGAGCGCGCCCGCCGCCATCGAGCAGGCCACGCCGACCTCGCCCTGGCAGCCGACCTCGGCGCCCGAGAGCGAGCCGTTCTTCTTGTAGAGGATGCCGATGGCCGCCGCGGTGAGCAAAAACTCGACCACCGCCTCGTCGCCCGCACCGGGAAAGAAGCGCTGGTGGTAGTGCAGCACCGCCGGGATCACGCCCGCCGCGCCGTTGGTGGGCGCAGTGACCACGCGCCCGCCGGCCGCGTTCTCTTCGTTGACGGCCATGGCGTACAGGTTGACCCAGTCCATCGCCGCGAGCGGGTCGGGCGCGGCCTGCGCCGTGCCATTGCCCTGCAGCTGCCCGAACAGATCGGCCGCGCGCCGCCGCACCTGCATGCGCCCGGGCAGGGTGCCGGTGCTCGCGCAGCCGCGGCGCACGGCGCCGGCCATGGCGTCCCACACTTGCAGCAGCTCCGATCGCACCTCGGCCTGCGGTCGCCATTGCGTTTCGTTGGCCATCAACAGCGCGGCGATCGACAGGCCCTGCGCGCGGCATTGCGCCAGCAGTTCCGCGCCGCTGTCGAAGGCGAAGGGCAAGGCGGCCGGCGCCGGGCGCTGCACGCCGGCTTCGTTGCGCACGCTCTCGCCCTGTGCATCGACGACGAAGCCGCCGCCCACTGAAAAGTAATCCGCCTCGGCCAGGGCCTGGCCCTGCGCATCCAGCGCGATGAAGCGCAGGCCGTTCGGGTGCCGAGGCAGGCTCTTGCGCAGGAAGAGCAGGTGCTCTTTCTCGTCGAACGCCACGGCGTGCGTGCCGAGCAGGTGCAGCCGCCGCTCTCGCCGGATGGCCGCGATGGCGGGCTCGATGGTGTCGGGGTCGATGCGGTCCGGCCGGTGGCCTGCGAGCCCGAGCAGCACGGCGCGGTCGGTGCCGTGGCCGCGGCCGGTGGCGCTCAGCGAGCCGTACAGCTGAGTCACCAGCGCGGCCACCTGCGGCAGCAGGCCTTGCGCTTGCAGCAGGCAGGCGAACTGCCGCGCCGCGATCATCGGCCCGACCGTGTGCGAGCTCGAGGGGCCGATGCCGATCTTGAACAGATCGAAGGCGCTGACCGGCGTCGAAGGCGCCTTCGCCGTACTTGTCACCGCGCCTTCACCGCCAGGTTCCACAGCGCCACGAGCTGCTCGTACTCCGCCGAGGCCGCTTCCTGGTCGAGCGGGAAGACCTTGATGGCGCTCAGGTCGGGCAGCGAGGTGAGCTTGGACACCGCGATGTCGCTGCGCACCGGACGGCGGAAGTTCTTCACCAGCAGCTCCTGCTGCGTTTCCTTGCTCAGCAGGCCGTTGTAGAGCGCGACGGCGGCGTCCATGTTCTTCGCGCCCTTCACGATGAACATGCCTTCGGGCGCCAGGTAGCTGCCTTCGGTGGGATAGACCAGCTTGATCTCCTTCTGGCCGCCCGCCACGTACTCCTGCGCCGCGTACTCGATGGTCAGGCCCACCGGGTACTCGCCGGCGGCCACGCCCTTGTAGGTGCTGCCCGACGACGCGGTGACGACCGCGTTGGCCGCCAGCTTGCCCAGGCCGTCGCGGCCGAACTGCTTGAGCAGGCCGTACACCAGCATGTAGGCCGTGGCGCTCTTGCTCGGGTCGGTGATGGCGAACTTGCCCTTCCATTCGGGGCGCATCAGGTCCGACCAGGTCTTGGGCGCGGGCATGCCCTTGAGCTGGCGCTCGTTGACCATCATCACCATGACGTGCACGTTGGTGCCGACCCACAGGTCGTTCGGGCCGCGGAAGGCCGCGGGCACGGCCGCGAGGTCGGGCGACTTGTAGGGCGCCATCTGGTCCTTGTAGGCGCCCAGCGTGCCGAAGCCGCCGCTCCACAGCACGTCGCCGCGCGGGTTCTTGGCTTCGGCCTGGATGCGCTTCATCAGCGTGCCGGTGCCGCCCGTGACCTGCTGCACCGTGAGCCCGGGCGCCTTCTTCTTGACCACGGCCAGCGCGGTCTCGACGGTCTCGGTGTTGTTGGACGAATAGAGCACCACCGTCTGCGCACCCGCCACACCCGCCGTGAGGGCCAGGGTCGCGAACGCGCATTTCGCCAGGGACTTGAAGGACATGAAAACCTCGCAGGTTGAAGTGAATGGGTGGGTCATTTGCTGGAGAAGAGATTGATGCGGAACACCTTGATCGCCACCACGATGGGCAGCAGGATCACGCTGACCAGCGCCGCGCCGTAGGCCGAGGCCAGGCCCAGGCGCCCGCCGTCGACCTGGCGGAAGATGGCGATGGGCATGGTCTCCAGGCCGCCCGTGTAGACCACGATGGAGGCCGACAGCTCCGAGATCGTGGTCACCCACATCAGGATGGCGGCCGAGATGATCGAGGCCTTCATGGCCGGCAGCAGCACCTTGAAGAAGGTCTTCAGCGGCGACACGCCCAGGCTGATCGAGGCCTCCTCGATCGAGTCCGAGATGTTGAACAGCGTCGACGACGCATTGCGCACCGCGAAGGGCAGGCGGCGCACCGTGTAGCACAGCACCATGATCCCCGAGGTGCCCGCCAGCACCAGCCAGCCGGTGTTGAAGGTCTGCACCAGCGCAATGCCCAGCACCGTGCCCGAGATGGTCAGCGGCAGCACCACGATGTAGTCCAGCAGCTGCGTGAAGGGGTTGCGCTTCTTGATCGTCAGGTAGCTCACGAGCACTGCGAAGGCCACGCCCACCACCGTCGCCATCGAGGCGAACTTCAGCGAGTTGATGATCGGCTCGGGCGCGCCGCGCAGCGCGCGTTCCAGGCTGGACAGCGACCACTGGCCCCAGCGCATCACGGGCCCGCTGGTCTCGGTGAAGGCGCCCACGAAGACGATGAGCAGCGGCAGCATCGACAGCACGATGATCACGCCCACGCTGAGCGTGTAGAACACCGCCGCGCCCGAGCGCACGCGCACCACGGCGGGCGCGCGGCCCTGCGTCATCGTGTAGATCTTGCGTTCGACCACGCGCTTCTGGAAGAACAGCACGATGGCCACGATGCCGATGGACACCACCGACATCGCGCTTTGCAGCGTGGGGCTGCCGCCCATCTCGCCGACGAAGGCGTTGTACGTCATGACCGACAGCAGCGGCACGCTGCTGCCCAGCACCACCGACAGCGCGAAGTTGCCCACCACCAGCGTGAACACCACCAGCGCATTGACCAGCACCGCCGGCAGGATCACCGGCACCAGCACGCGCAGCTTGGTCACCAGCGGCGAAGTGCCCAGGCTCAGGCCGGCCTCTTCGAGCTGGCCGTCGAAGCCGCGCAGCGCGGCCAGCACGCCCAGGTAGATGTAGGTGTAGTAGACCAGCGTCATGGAGAACACCATGCCGGTCCAGCCGTAGAAGGTCGGCAGCGTGATGCCCGCGCCCGCGAGCAGGTTGGTCACCAGCCCGTTGTTGCCCAGCAGCAGCAGCCACGACTGGCCCACGATGATCTCGGGGATCACGATGGTCATGATCGGGAGCACCGCCACCAGGTTCTTCAGCGGGAAGTCGTAGCGCGCCACCATGTAGGCGAAAGGCACGCCCACGGCCACGGTGCAGGCCGTGACCGACACGCCGAGCACCAGCGTGTTGCGAAACGCGAGCAGGTATTCGCTGTCCTGCAGCAAGGTGATGAAGCCGGACAGCGAGAACGCGCCCGACTCGTCGCGCACGCTGTTCACGAACAGCGTGCCCAGCGGGTAGAACACGAAGAACAGCAGCAGCACGAGGCTGAGCAGGGTCAAGAAACCCCAGGGCCACCAGTTGATTTTCATGGCGTGCGTGTCCGTTCAGGCGGCGACGACGCGGCTGTCAGCCGGCACCAGCACCTGCACCGCATCGCCGGCCTGGAAGTCGGCCACCATGTTGCCGGCGTGCAGCTCGACGCGGATCTCCGACTGGTCGTGCAGCCGGATGCGGTAGGCGGTCTTGAAGCCCAGGTACTGGCGGCGCAGCACCTCGCCCGCGATGGCGTTGGGCACGTGAGGCGCGGGCGCCATCAGCGACAGCGCCTCGGGCCGCGCGATGAGGATGCCCTGCGCGCCCAGCGCGGCGCCGCCCTGCTTGCCGTCCAGTTGCTGGCCGCACAGCTGGTAGCGCACGTGCGACGCGGCCCCGCCGGCGGACTCGGCCGGCACCGGGATCACGTTGGCCGAGCCGATGAAGTCCGCCACGTAGGCGTTCACCGGCGTGCCGTACAGCTCTTCGGGCGTGCCCAGCTGCGCGATGCTGCCGCGGTCCATGATGGCGATGCGGTCGGACATGGCCAGCGCCTCTTCCTGGTCGTGCGTGACGAACACGGTGGTGATGCCGGCCTCGCGCACGAGGTCCAGGATCACGTCGCGCATCTGCAGGCGCATCTTGGCGTCGAGGTTGGACAGCGGCTCGTCCATCAGCAGCACGCGCGGGCGGATCACCAGCGCGCGCGCCAGCGCCACGCGCTGGCGCTGGCCGCCGCTCATCTGCGCGGGGTAGCGGTCGGCCAGTGCGAGCAGGCTCACCTTGTCCAGCGCCTCGTTGACGCGTCGGGCGATCTCGGCCTTGGGCACCTTGCGCGCGCGCAGGCCGTAAGCCACGTTGTCGAAGGCCGTCTTGTCGGGGAACAGCGCATAGTCCTGGAACACCATGCCGATGTCGCGGTGGTGGGTGGACACGCGCGTCACGTCGTCCTTGTCGAAAAGAATGCGGCCGCCGTCGGGTTCGTTGAAGCCCGCGATGCAGCGCAGCAGGGTCGTCTTGCCGCAGCCGCTGGGGCCCAGCAGGGTGTAGAAGGCGCCATCGGGCACATGCAGCGACAGGTTCTGCAGCACCGTCTGGTTGGCGAACTGCTTCACGACGTTGTCGATGGTGATGGAAGCCATGTCTCTTGTTCAGGGTGGAAGGAAGCGCGATGCTAGGTGCGCCCCCTGCGTGCCACCAGCCGTATTTTTTAAGGCGGCCGGTTAGTTTTTCTGCAGGCTTCCCGGTCTACGATGCGCGCCGGCCTCCAACCCCGGGCGGCACGCAACCGAACACGAAAAGAACATGAGGAAGACAAGCCCGCTCGCCAAGGTACGCATGTGGTGACCCGACGCCTCCCCCCTTTGAAAGCGCTGCGCGCTTTCGAAGCGGCGGCGCGCCATGCCAACTTCACCGCGGCCGCCGACGAACTCAGCATCACGCACAGCGCCGTCAGCCAGCAGATCCGCCTGCTGGAGGACTACCTGGGCCAGCCGCTGTTCGCGCGCGAGGCCCGCGGCGCGACGCTGCTGCCCCATGCGCGCGACTACTTCGCCGAGGTGCAGGCCAGCCTGGACCGCATCGCCAGCGCCACGGCCGCGCTGAAGTCGCCCCACCAGCGCGCCAGCCTGCGCGTGTGCACCACGCCCTCGCTGGCGATGAAGTGGCTCATTCCGCGGCTGGCCGGCTTTCAGGCCCTGGCGCCGCAGACCGACGTGCAGCTGTCGACCCTGGGCCGGCAGTTCTTCGACCAGGCCGAGGCCGGCAGCGACGTGCTGATCCGCCGCATTCCCATGCAGCGCCCCGACCACACCTGCGTGCGCTGCCTGGACGACCACCTCGTGGCCGTGGCGTCGCCACGCTTCATCGAACGGCACCGCATCGCCAGCATGGCCGACTGCCTGGGCCACCCGCTGCTGCAGGCCGCCGGCGAAGTGGAGAACTGGCCGCGCTGGTTCGAGCTGGCCGGCGTGCGCGTGCCGCCCCAGCTGCCCGGCCCCGTGTTCGACCATCAGTTTCTTTGCATGCAGGCCGCCATGAACGACCTGGGGCTCGCGCTGGCGCCCTGGTGCCTGCTCGAGGAAGACATCCGCGCCGACCGGCTGCGCCTGGTGTTTCCCGAACCCCGCCTGCCGGCCTCCGGCGTCTACGCGCTGTACCGCACCGAAGGGCCGGTGGCCGCGCTGGCACGGCAGTTCGTCGACTGGCTCGGCACGCAGCACTGGAACGCGGGAAGCCCCACCCCATGACCACCACGCTCACTCTTCCTCCCCTGCGGCTGTCGGACTTCAAGCTGATCGCCTTCGACATGGACTCGACGCTGATCGACATCGAGACGGTCGACGAGATCGCCGACATCGCGGGCTGCGGCCCCAAGGTCGCGGCGATCACCGAGGCCACGATGCGCGGCGAGATCACCGACTACAAGGACAGCCTGCGCCGGCGCGTGGCCCTGCTGCGCGGCGTGCCGCTGTCGGCGCTGCAGGCCGTGTACGACCAGCGCCTGCACCTGAACCCCGGCGCCGAGACGCTGATCGCCGCGTGCAAGCAGGCCGGCCTGCGCGTCGTGCTGCTGAGCGGCGGCTTCACCTTCTTCACCGACCGCCTGCGCGAGCGGCTGCAGCTGGACGACACGCGCTCCAACGTGCTGGAGATCGAAGACGGCCGGCTCACCGGTCGCATGCTGCCCCAGCCCTGGGGCGACATCTGCGACGGCGAGGCCAAGAAGGACAAGCTGCTCGAATGCTGCCGCGCGATGGGCATCCCGCCGGCCCAGGCCATTGCCGTGGGCGACGGCGCGAACGACCTGCCGATGATGCGTGTGGCCGGGCTGTCGGTGGCCTACCACGCCAAGCCCCTGGTGCGCGAGGCCGCCATGCTGTCGATCGACGAGGGCGGGCTCGACCGGCTGCTGGACCTCCTCAGGCCTTGAGGTATTCGGCCTTGGTGCCGAGCCAGCGGTCGATGTGGCGTTGCGCCAGCTCGGGGTGCTTCTGCAGCATCACCGGCGCGAGTTCGCGCGCCCAGTCGAGCAGCAGCGTGTCGGTCGCGAGGTCGGCAAAGCGCAGCAGCGGCGCGCCCGACTGACGTGCACCGAGGAACTCGCCGGGGCCACGAATCTCCAGGTCGCGCCGCGCGATCTCGAAGCCGTCACCGGTCTCCGCCATGGCCTTGAGCCGCGCGCGCGCCGCTTCGCCCACACGGCCGCTGTCGCCCGGCGCATAGAGCAGCACGCAGGCCGAGGCCGCCGCGCCGCGCCCCACGCGCCCGCGCAGCTGGTGCAGCTGCGAGAGGCCGAAGCGCTCGGCATGCTCGATCACCATCAGCGAGGCGTTGGGCACGTCGACGCCCACTTCGATCACCGTGGTGCTCACCAGCACCTGGATCTCGTTCGCGGTGAAGGCGGCCATCACCGCCTGCTTCTCGGCCGTGGGCATGCGCGAATGCAGCAGGCCGACCTGGATGTGTTCGCCCAGCGTGCCGGCGAGTTCGTCGCGCGTCTCGGTGGCGTTGCGCAGGTCGACCGCCTCGCTCTCCTCGATCAGCGGGCAGACCCAGTAGACCTGCCGGCCTTGCGAAATCTGCGCCTGGATGCGGTCGATGACCTCGTCGCGCCGGTGGTCGGCCACCAGCTTGGTGACGATGGGCGTGCGGCCGGGCGGCAGCTCGTCGAGCGTGGAGACGTCGAGGTCGGCGTAGTAGCTCATCGCGAGCGTGCGGGGGATGGGCGTGGCGCTCATCATCAGCAGGTGCGGTTCGAGGTCGCCGCCGGCTTTGCCACGCAGGGCCAGGCGTTGCGCGACACCGAAGCGGTGCTGCTCGTCGATGATGGCCAACGCCAGGTTCTTGAAGCGCACCTTCTCCGAGATGACCGCGTGCGTGCCGATGACCAGCGCGGCCTCGCCGCTCTCGACGGCGGCCGACATCTCGTCGCGCTCCTTCTTCTTCTGGCTGCCTGTGAGCCAGGCCACGCGCAGGCCGCGCTCGGCCAGCAGGGGATCGAGCCAGCCGACCAGCTTGCCGAAGTGCTGGGCCGCGAGGATTTCGGTGGGCGCCATCAGCGCGCACTGGAAGCCCGCGTCGATGCAGCGCGCCGCGGCCAGTGCCGCGACCACGGTCTTGCCCGAGCCCACGTCGCCCTGCAGCAGGCGGTGCATCGGGACCTGGCGGTGCAGGTCGGCCGTGATTTCCTCGCCCACGCGCTGCTGCGCGCCGGTGAGGCCGAAGGGCAGCACGGCGAGCAACTGCGCATGCAGCGAGCTCGCCGCCGCGTCGGTGGACGCAGGCAGCACCGGCGCACGCTGCGCCGCGCGCTCCAGCCGCGCCTGCAGCTGCGAGAGCTGCTGCGCCAGCAGTTCTTCCGCCTTGATGCGCTGCCACGCCGGGTGGCTGTGGTCTTCGAGCGCGGCGATCGACACGTCGGGCGTCGGGTAGTGCAGGAAGCTCAGCGCGCTGCGCAGGTCCCACGCGCCGCGTAGGCCGATCTGCACTGGAATGGTCTCGTCGAGCAGCGCGCGCGCCAGGCCCGAGCGCACCTCGCGCCGCAGCACCGGCTGCGCGAGCCCGGCCACGGTCGAGTACACGGGCGTGAGCGCGTTGGGCAGCGCCGTGCCGGCCGCCTTCACGGTCGGGTGCATGATCTGCCGCCCCACGAAACCGCCGCGCATCTCGCCGCGCACGCGCACCTTGGCGCCCACCGCCAGTTGCTTCTGCTGCGAGGGATAGAAGTTGAAGAAGCGCAGCTGGCAGGTGTCACTGCCGTCGTCGATGGTGGCGATGAGCTGGCGGCGCGGTCGGAACACCACCTCGCACTCGGTGACCACGCCCTCGACCTGCGCCATGTCGCCGTCGCGCGTGTCGACCAGGCGCACGATGCGGGTCTCGTCCTCGTAGCGCATCGGCAGGTAGAGCGCGAAGTCGATGTCGCGCACGAGGCCGAGCTTGCGCAGCGCGCGCTGCACGAGGCTCAGGCCGGTGCCGGGCGGTGACGCCGGCGCGGCAGGGGGAGTCGGTTCTTTCTTGGCGGGCACGGACAAGGCTTCTAGCGTGGACGGCAAAGGTCCGTCAAGGCGCTGCGGGCATCGGGGAACATGAACTGGAAGCCGCTGCGCAGCAACTGCGCCGGCACCACGCGCTGGCCTTCGAGCAGCAAGTCGGCTTGCTCGCCGAGCAGCAGCTTCACGGGCGCGGCGGGCGTGGGCATCCAGCAGGGGCGGTGCAGCACGCTGGCCGCGACGCGGGTGAAGGCCTCCTGGCTCACTGCACCCGGTGCGGCGACGTTGAAGGCCTGCGCGCTGGCCGGGCCGGTGTCCGGCTCCGTCACCGTCCACACATGCGCGATGGCGCGGATCAGGTCGTGCACATGCACCCACGACAGCCACTGCCGCCCGCTGCCCAGGCGCCCGCCCATGCCCAGCTGCACGGGCATCAGCAGCTGCGGCAGCGAGCCCTGGTGGCCCAGCACGAAGCCGAAGCGCAGGCAGGCCACGCGAACACCGTGCGCCACGGCCGCGTGCGCGGCGCGCTCCCAGCGCTGGCACAGCGTCGACATGAAGATGTCCTGCGGCGGCGCGTCTTCGGTGAGTTCGGTGGCATCGCCCTGCGGCTGCACGCCGTAGTAGCCGATGGCCGAGCCCGAGAGCAGCAGCCACGGCTTGCGCGGGCGCGTGGCGATCCACGCGACGAGCTGCTGCGTCAGGCCTTCGCGGCTTTGCAGCAGCTGTTGCTGGCGCCGCGCGCTCCAGCGCTGGCCGAGGATGCGCGCGCCCGCGAGGTTGACGACCACGTCGATCGTGTCCGCGGCGGGAATCTGGTCGAGCGACTGCACGCAGCGCACCGCGCCGCCGAAGCCCCAGGCGGCGCCGCGCGCGTCGCGCGTCCACACCGTCACCGCATGGCCGTCGGCCAGCAGGTGGCGCACGAGGATCTGGCCGATGAAGCCGGTGCCGCCTGTCACCAGCACCTGCTGCGGCTTCGTGCCGAAATGCACCGGGGCCTCGACGGCGCGCACCTGCGCCTGCTTCTGCTGCTTGAACAGCGCGCGCGCCGCGAAGCCGTCGCGCAGGCCCGAGATACCGACACCCACGCCGCACAACGCCAGGAAGGCGCTGAGCCAGCCGTGCGGCTGCCACACCATCGCGGTCGGTTGCGCTGCCCAGCCGACCGCGCTCATCGCCAGCAGCGCGATGAACGCGCCGGCGTTGATGGCCAGCACCGTGTGCGTCACGCGTTCGGTGGGCGGCAGCAGGCGGCTGCCGTCTTCGACCACGAAGTCCCACAGCGTGAGCACGATTTCGACGCCGAACACCACGAGCAGCACCCACGCCCACGCGCCGTGCCAGGCCCATGCCGACAGCCCGAGGAACAGTGCGCAGTAGATCGACGAGCGCGTGGCGTGGATCGCCAGCTCGCGCCCCGCCGTGCTGCGGCGTGGAAGGGCCTCGGTGCCTTCGTGGTGGTAGAGCGTGTCGAAGGCGCCCAGCGCGCCTTGCGCCGCCATGAGCTGCAGGGCCAGCAGGTGCGTGTCGATCATGCGGACACCGCCTGCGGCTGCGGCGGCGGCTCCGGCACTTCCTCGAACACGCCGACCTGCGTGAAGGTGGTGCCCATGAGGCAGTGGCGGATCTCGATGCGGATGTTGAAGCGCTCGGGCGTCTCGTTGTGGTGCCAGAGAAAGGTCTTGCCCGGCGTGAACAGGCCCGGCAGCGGAATGCGCCAGCCGAACACCTCCCAGAAATAGCCGTCGCTCTGGAAATGCAGGCTGCCGTTGGGCTCCACGCTCAGCACCAGCTTCATGCCCAGCCCCATGCCGACGTACTCCAGCACCTCGCCGCGCTCGCTCTCGCGCATGAAGCTGGTGAACTGGATGGGCTTGCGGTCGTGCAGGCGGTAGATGCGCTGCTTGTAGATGGCCGGGTCCTCGGGCCGGGCGTAGACCTGGATCTCGACCGGGAAGTGGCTGTCGCTGTAGGGGATCAGCGCGCCCTGGATCATCGGCTGCGTGAGGTGCCCCAGCAGCTTGCCGAAGCGCGAGCAGCGCAGCTCGCTGAGCGCGCCCAGGTAGTGCAGCGCCTTGCCCGGCAGGGGGTTCTTGTCGAAGCGCCGGCGGATGTCGGGGTGCAGCCCCATCCAGGCGCCGCCCAGGATCTTCTTGAAGAGCTCGCCTTCGGAAGGTGGGGCGGGGGCTGGCGTGACACGCGCGACGGAAGAATCGACCATGCGTCGATTCTGCCTCGGCAACCCCCGGCGGCGCCCGTGATTCCGGGCCATGGGACAATCGCCGCTCTCCGCCTTTTTCCCTTCCCATGCCTCCTTGGCACGGGCCCGTCCGGCCCTCAAGCACCATGCGCGCCTTCACGCTTTCCGATTTCGATTTCCATCTGCCGCCCGAGCTGGTGGCACAACACCCGGCCACCGAACGCACCGCCTCCCGTCTGCTCGACGGCACAGGCCCCGCCCCGGCCGACCGCATCTTCAAGGAACTGCCCTCGCTGCTGCGCGCGGGCGACCTGCTGGTCTTCAACGACACGCGCGTGGTCAAGGCGCGCCTGTTCGGCGAGAAGCCGACCGGCGGCAAGCTCGAACTGCTGGTCGAGCGCGTGCTGCAGGGCCACGAGGTGGTCGCACACATGAAGGTCAGCAAGAAGCCGCCCGTGGGCACCACGCTCGAGATGGTGGGCGGCTTTCGCGCCACGCTGCTGGGCCGCTGGCCCGAGGAAGACGGCGCGCTGTTCCGCTTCGGCTTCGAGAGCGACGCCGGCGAAGACCCGTATGCGCTGATGCAGCGCTGCGGCCACGTGCCGCTGCCGCCCTACATCACGCACACCGACTCGGCCGACGACGAAAGCCGCTACCAGACCGTGTTCGCGCGCGTGCCCGGCGCCGTGGCCGCGCCCACGGCCGCATTGCATTTCGACGAAGGCCTGCTGGCCGAACTCGAAGCGCGCGGCGTGCAGCGCGCCAACGTCACGCTGCACGTGGGCGCCGGCACCTTCCAGCCGGTGAAGACCGAGAACATCGCCGAACACACGATGCACGCCGAGCGCTACGAAGTGCCCGAGGCCACGCAGCGCGCCATCGCCGAATGCAAGGCCCGCGGCGGGCGCGTGGTCGCCGTGGGCACGACCACCGTGCGCACGCTCGAGTCGTGGGCCAAGAGTGGCGAGGCCACGGGCGACACGCGCATCTTCATCACGCCGGGCTTCGCCTTCGCGCATGTCGACGTGCTGGTGACCAACTTCCATTTGCCCAAGAGCACGCTGATGATGCTGGTCTCGGCCTTCGCGGGCTACGAGCGCGTGATGGCGCTGTATGCCCACGCCATCGCCAACGGCTACCGCTTCTTCAGCTACGGCGATGCCATGCTGCTCGCACGCACCCAGGACTGAACGACATCATGCTGAACTTCGAACTCCTCAAGACCGACCCCGACAGCCACGCGCGCCGCGCGACGCTCACGCTCAACCACGGCAAGGTCCAGACGCCGATCTTCATGCCGGTGGGCACCTACGGCACCGTCAAGGGCGTGATGCCGCGCAGCCTCGAAGAGATGGGCGCGCAGATCATCCTGGGCAACACCTTCCACCTGTGGATGCGCCCGGGCCTGGACGTGATGGCGAGCTTCGGCGGGCTGCACCAGTTCGAGAAATGGGACAAGCCCATCCTCACCGACTCGGGCGGCTTCCAGGTGTGGTCGCTGGGCGCGATGCGCAAGATCAGCGAAGAGGGCGTGAAGTTCGCGTCGCCCGTCAACGGCGACAAGCTGTTCCTCACGCCCGAGGTCTCGATGCAGATCCAGACCATCCTGAACAGCGACATCGTGATGCAGTTCGACGAGTGCACGCCCTACGACACCAAGGGCCACATCACGACCGAGGCCGAGGCGCGCGTCTCGATGGAACTGAGCCTGCGCTGGGCCAAGCGCTGCCAGGCCGAGTTCACGCGCCTTTCGAACCCGAACGCACTGTTCGGCATCGTGCAGGGCGGCATGTTCGAGAACCTGCGCGAAGAGTCGCTGGCGGCGCTGGTCGACATGGACTTCCCCGGCTACGCCATCGGCGGCGTGAGCGTGGGCGAGCCCAAGGAAGAGATGCTGCACATCATGGGCCACACGCCGCACCGGCTGCCGGCGAACAAGCCGCGCTACCTGATGGGTGTGGGCACGCCCGAGGACCTGGTGCAGGGCGTGGCCGACGGCGTCGACATGTTCGACTGCGTGATGCCCACGCGCAATGCGCGCAACGGCACGATGTTCACGCGCTTCGGCGACCTGAAGATGCGCAACGCGCGCCACAAGAGCGACCCGCAGCCGGTCGACCCCAGCTGCACCTGCCACGCCTGCGCCGGCACCTCGGGCGTGTCGTGGAACGACGGCGGGCGCGAAGGCTTCAGCCGCGCCTACCTGCACCACCTGGACCGCTGCGGCGAAATGCTCGGCCCGATGCTGTGCACGATCCACAACCTGCACTACTACCTGAACCTGATGACGGAGATCCGCGCGGCGCTCGACGCGGGCACCTTCACGGCGTTCCGCGCGCAGTTCAAGGCCGACCGCGCACGCGGCGTCTAAGGCCTGATGGCCAGGGGCGTCGCGTAGGGTTCGATGCGCAGCAGCTCGTTCCTGAAGACCACGACCTGCCTGAGCGGCGCCTGCACCAGCGCCCCGCTCGCGTCCTTGTGCGAGGCGTACTGCCAGAGCGTGAGCTGACCCTTCTCGGCCAGCATGGCCGCAAGCCGCTGCACGGGCGGCGCCGCGCCGGCGCCCAGCTGGGCCGCCTCGATGCCCACCACGATGTCGTCGCGCGGCGAGATCACCTTGAAGAGCAGCACGGGCGCCGGAGCCTGTGCGCGGACGTGCCGCGCCGCGAAGGCGGCCGGAAGAAGCGCGAGGCAGAAGACGAAGCGGCGGTTGAAGGAGCTCATGGGTCGAAGCGTATGCCTGCCACGGCGCCCTGCCCACAGGCCGGAAGCCATACGCCGGGTGGAGGCCCGGCCGGCACCAGGGACGCCGTCATCCGGTACGCTTGCCCTGTCTTCACTGCGGTTGTCCTCACCCTCATGACCAACGCCTCCCTACCCACGGCCTATACCGCCCGCTACCCCTCGCTGGCCGGCCGCACCGTGTTCATCTCGGGCGGCGCCAGCGGCATCGGCGAATCGCTGGTGCGGGCCTTTCATGCCCAAGGTGCGAAGGTCGGCTTCTGCGACCTCGACACGACCGCCGGCAGCGCGCTCGCCGCGCAGCTGCAAGGCGCGCACCCCGCGCTGTTCGTGCCCTGCGACGTGACCGACACGGCCGCCCTCGCCGCCGCCATCGACGCGGTGCGCCAACGCTTCGGGCCGGTGTCGGTGCTGCTGAACAACGCCGCCAACGACCGGCGCCACGAGATGGCCGACGTGACCAGCGACGACTTCGACCGCCTCGTGGCCGTCAACCTCAAGCACCAGTTCTTCGCCGCGCAGGCCGTGGCCGACGACATGCGCGCGCTGGGCGGCGGCTCGATCGTCAACTTCGGCTCGATCAGCTGGCTCATGAAGGGCCGCGGCTACCCGGTCTACCAGGCCTGCAAGGCGGGCGTGATCGGCCTCACGCGCTCGCTGGCGCGCGACCTGGGCAAGCAGAACATCCGGGTCAACACGATCATGCCGGGCTGGGTGATGACCGAGCGGCAGATCAAGCTGTGGGTGAAGCCCGAATCGGGCGCGGAGATCGATGCGGCCCAGTGCCTGCCGGGCCGCGTGATGGCGGAAGACATCGCCGCGATGGCGCTGTTCCTCGCGGCCGACGATTCGCGCATGTGCACCGCACAGGATTACGTGGTGGACGCAGGCTGGACCTGAAGCGCGTCGACGGTCGCCCCAAAGAAAAAAGCCCGGCGTGCCGGGCTTTTTGCTGCGTGGGTGGCGGGACGATCAGTCGCGCAGTTCGGCCGGCAGCGTGCCGCCATTGGCGGCGATGCGAGTCATCACCTGCTTGTGCAGGCCGATGTTCCATTCGGCCGAACCCGGTTCGCCGTTGCTGTAGAGGATTTCGCTGGCCAGTTCCTTGCGCGCGGCGAGGCTGCTGTCCAGGCCCAGCAGCTTGAGCAGGTCGACGATCGAGGTGCGCCAGTTCAGGCCGGCGGCACCCGGCATCGCGTCCAGGACGGCGGGCACGTCGCCCAGCGGGATCGCGGGCGGCGGTGCGGCAACGGCCGGCGCGCCGGGTGCTGCCGCCGGCGGTGCGGCGACGACTTCAGCGGCGTTGGCCGACGGAAAAATCTTGGAAAAAATCTTGCCGAAAATGCTCATGGGTGTGCTCCGTCAATGTGAATGGGAAAACCCGCGGCACGGCGTTGCGTGACGCAGCCCGGGGTTGTAGCACGACCGTGCGGCGCTTTCGCTACGTGGCCGGCTGAACCGGTGCGCCCGGCGTGACCGATTGCGCAGTGCCGGTCACAGGTGTATGCAGCGCCTGCGCAGCGGCCGAGGTACCGCAGGCATGGCAGAACTTGGAGAACGCGCTCTTGCGCGTGCTGCAGTGGCCGCAGTGGTCTAACAGGCCGATGCCGCAGTGCGGGCAGAAGTCGATCTCGTTGTTCTTCAGGTCGACCGGCCGCTCGCAGCCGGGGCACACGCTCTTGGCCAGGCGGGCCAGCGCGACGTCGTAGCTCAGCTCTTCGCGGCGCACCTGGTCGGGCTGCTGCTCGGCGAGCTTCTGGCGCGCCAGGTAGCGGTTGAGCGCCACGATGGCGTAGCGCCCCACCAGCACCGTGAGCACGATGCCCACCACGTAGCGCACGTAGCCGCCGTAGCTCGGCAGGTAGGGCACCAGCTCGACGAAGAAGGCAAAGAGGGCGAAGAAGATGAAGCCCCACACGAAGGGCCAGTAGGTGCTCTTGCGCTTCTTCACGAACAGCCAGCCGGCCACCAGCAGCAGCGGCAGGGTCAGCGCGAGCCGGTAGCCGAACACGCGCAGTTCGACGCGGCGGTACTCGGCGTCCAGGCGCTGCTGCGCGTCGTGCTCCAGCACGCCCAATGCCGCGCGCGCACGCTGCTCGGCCTGGCGCGCGTCGAGCGCGATCTGCCGTTGTGCGTCGGCCTTGCGCTGCGCCGCGTCTTCCTTCTGCTTGAAGGCGTCGAGCGCCTTGGTGCGCGCGATGAGCTCGGTGTCCTGGTCGGGCTGCGCGGTGGCGCGGCGCGTGGCGATCCAGTTGCCGAAGGTCTCGCGCGCGTTGGCGCTGGCCTGCTGCGCGGTGTTGAGCTGCAGCTGCGCCTGGTCGAGGTCGCGCGCGGCCTGCAGCTCGGCGGCCTCCGAGGCCTTGATGGTGGCGCGCAGCGGTTCGGCCGCGGGCTTGTCGATGAAGTCGTCGAGCACGCGCACGCGCTCGACCTGCGGCAGGTCGCCCACGATCGTGCTGCCCAGCCCGATCAGGAAGCTCGCAAACACGAACGCCACCAGCCACAGGCCGCGGCGGAACCACTTCTCGGACAGGCGCAGGGATTTGCTCATGGTCTTACCTTCGTTCTTTCTTTTCTTCGTTGCTTCTCTTCGCTCAGAGCTTGAGTGTGACCGGCGCCGCGCCTAAGCCCGCACGCGGCAGCCAGGCGAACACCGAGTCGACGGTCACGGTCTCGATGCGGTCCGAGAACCGCTTCTCGTTCGGATGATCGTCGAAAGCGATGTTGGCCGAGCCCACGCGCCCGCCCAGGCGGGTCAGCGGGCCGAGGTTCAACGTGGTGGGCTCGTAGCCCTTGAACTGCAGCCAGGCCTGCGCCTGCGCGCGGGTGCCGATGGTGGCGGGCTCCATCGCGGCGGCCAGGGTCTCGATGGCCCACTGGTTCGACTGCTGGTACTTCTGGCCCCAGGCGTAGCTCACGATGCTGTAGGGCGCCACGTTCAGGCGCACGAGGCGCGCATCGGGCTCGCGCAGCGCGGCCATCAGCTGCGCCTGCACCGCCGGCGTGGGCACGGACCAGGCGGCCTCGTAGCGCCACAGGTCGTCGAGGAAGAACTCGCCCAGCCCCTGCCGGTAGACCGCGGCCACCGCGGTGCCGCAGTGGTTGAGCTTGTGCACCACGCGCCACGGGCCCTCGTCGGTCTTGTAGGCGATGCCCAGGTGCGAATAGCGCAGGCCGTACTTGCTCAGGTCCTGTCCGGCGCGCGCCAGGATGACCACGCGCGCACCGCTCGCGTCGAGCTGCTGCGAGGTGCGCTCGGCCAGCTGCATGCCCTTGACGATCAGCGCCGGCGTCGGCCTGACCTGTTCGCACGAGCGGCCGGCGTTCGCCTGCAAGGGCAGCACCGCTGCGATGGCGAACGCCAGCAGCAACGCGGGGCGCAAGGCGGGTTTCACGACAGTCTTTCGTTGTGGAGCAGTGCGCGGCCGACCGCGTTGGGCACGAAGGCCAGCACCTCGCCGGCGGCCGAGAGCACGACGCCCGTGCCGATCACGCTGACGACCACGGCCGTGCCGGCGGCCGCCGACACGCCACGGGTGGCGCGCCCCATCACCTTGACGCTGGCGCGGGCGCCGTCCGAGGCGCGTTCGAGCAGGTAGACGGTGCCGTCGACCGAAGCCTCGACCGCGATCACGGTGAGCACCGAGCCGCCCACCGACAGCGCCGCGGGCACGGCGACCACCGCGGTAGCCGACGCCCCGACGACCGAAGCGGCGCCGACCACCGAGGCCACGGGCAGCAGCGACAGCGCGGCCGAGGCCTCGCTCTGGGCCCGTGCGGGCAGCGGCGTCGCGACACCCGCGAACGCGGCGCAGGCGGCGAAGGCCAGGGCGGCCATCGAGCGCACCAGGGCGGTCTTGCGCGAAGCCGGCAGGTCGCGCTGGGTGATCGAAACGGGGGAGGATGAGAGGGGTTGCATGAAGGCCTCGCGGCGCAGTGAAGGTGAGCGAATGATGGTTCGCCTTCACGCCGCGAGGCTCGAATACTTCAACCAGTTGCGATCCTGGCGTCCCGCAGTATCCCGAAGAGATACTTTGGGGTGCACGCCTCAGGAGGCCAGCAGGCCGGCCACGCGCTGGCGCAGCGTCTCGGGCTGCACCTCCTGCGGCGCCACGGGGTGCCCCACGCGCAGGCCCACGCGACTGAAGAAGCCGCGACGGAAAGGCTTGGCCATGGCCACGCGCTCACCACCGCGCAGCTCGATGCGGCTGAAGTACGAGCCCCAGAGGTTGGTCAGCGCCATCGGGACCACGGGCGGCTCGATGCCTTCGGCGCGCGCGCCCTCGAGGATCTTCATCACGCCGCCCTTGAAGGGCTGCAGCTCGCCGTCGCGCGTGATCGCGCCTTCGGGGAAGATGCCCAGCAGGTCGCCCTCGCGCAGCACGCCGATGGCCTTGGCAAAGGCCGCCTCGTACGCGGCCGGGTCTTCCTTCTGCGGTGCGATCGGAATGGCCTTGGCCAGCTTGAACAGCCAGCCGAGCACGGGCACCTTGAAGATGCGGTGGTCCATGATGAAACGGATCGGGCGCGGGCTTGCGGCCATCAGCAGCACCGCGTCGATGAAGCTCACGTGGTTGCACACCAGCACGGCAGCGCCCTCCGTGGGAATGTGCTGCTCGTCCTTGATGTCGAAGCGGTACACGAAGCGCGACAGCACCCAGGCCACGAAGCGCAGCAGGTACTCGGGCACCAGCATGAAGATGTAGAACGCCACCACCGCGTTGGCGATGCCGGTGAACAAAAAGATCTGCGGAATGGTGAAACCCGCGCCCAGCAGCGCGCCGGCCAGCACCGAGCTGCCGATCATGAAGAGCGCGTTGAGGATGTTGTTCGCCGCGATGATCCGCGCGCGGTGCGTGGGCTGGCTGCGCAGCTGGATCAGGGCGTACATCGGCACGCTGTACAGCCCCGCGAAGAGCGACAGCAGCGCGAGGTCGGCCATCACGCGCCAGTGCGCGGCCTGGTGGACGAAAGCGCCCAGGCCCATGCCGGCCGAAGGCGGCAAGGCGCGCGAGGCAAAGTACAGGTCGATGGCGAACACGCTCATGCCGATGGCGCCCAGCGGCACCAGGCCGATCTCCACCTGCCGGCGGCTCAGCGTCTCGCACAGCAGCGAGCCCACGCCGATGCCCACCGAGAACACCACCAAGAGCAGCGACGCCACCTGCTCGTCGCCGTGCAGCACCTCCTTCGCGAAGCTGGGGAACTGGCTCAGGAACACCGCGCCGAAGAACCACATCCACGAGATGCCCAGCAGCGAGCGGAACACCACGATATTCTCGCGCGCCAGCATCAGGTTGCGCCAGGTTTCGCTGAAGGGGTTCCAGTTGATGACCAGGCTGGGATCGGTGGCCGGCGCGGGCGGAATGGCCTGCGCCACGCCGCGCCCCACCAGCGCCAGCAGCAGGCAGGCCACGGCCACCGTGGTGTGGCCGATCTGCGGCATCGCCACCAGCAGCCCGCCCGCCACCTGGCCCAGCAGGATGGCGACGAAGGTGCCCATCTCGACCATGCCGTTGCCGCCCGTGAGCTCGCGCGAGTCGAGCACCTGCGGCAGGTAGGCGAACTTGACCGGCCCGAACAGCGTGGAATGCAGCCCCATGAGGAACACGCAGCCCAGCAGCACCACCGCGTCGGCGCGCACGAAGCCCCAGGCGGCGATCACCATGATCGCGATCTCGAGGTTCTTGACGAAGCGGATCATCTTCGTCTTGTCGAACTTGTCGGTCAGCTGCCCGGCCGTGGCCGAGAACAGCAGGAAGGGCAGGATGAACAGCGCACCGATCACCAGCCCCGCCATGGCGGGCGGCATCCAGCTCAGTTGCAGCTGGTAGGTCACCATGACGGTGAAGGCGAACTTGAAGAGGTTGTCGTTCGCGGCGCCCGCGAACTGGGTCCAGAAGAAGGGCGCGAAGCGCCGCTGGCCGAGCAGGGCGAACTGGTTCGCGTGGGCGTTGGGCTCATGCACCACGGGCGCAGTCGCGGCGGCGGCGGGGGTTGTCATGCGATGCAATCTCCTCTTTGTCTTCTACCGCTGCGCCACGGGCGTTCCAGTGGCCAAGCCGCGTCATGCCGCGATGGCGGCTGGGTCGGGATTGTGCCGCAGCAGGGTGGCGCGCCAGCCCTTTTCGAGGCGGTACAGCGCCATCAGCACAGGCAGGCCGGCCAGCGACGCCACCAGGTGCTTGAGCGTGTGGCCCGACACGAGGTGGCCGGTGGCTTCGTAGATGGCGTGATCGCCCAGTTCGAAGGCCTTGGCCACCACATAGAACGCGATCACCCAGCCCAGCTTGAGCCCGACAGCGCCGCGCATCGGCGTGGCCAGCGCCAGCGTGAGCACCACCGCCATGCCGCCGAACTGCACCAGCGCCCAGGGCAGCACGTTGCCGGTTTCCTGGCAGACCTCGGCCGCCAGCAGGCCGGCCGTGAGCACGAACCAGGCGGCCGGCCAGCCGGCGCGCTGGCTGACGCGCTCGCAGACGGCGATGCCGATCAGGCCCGCGAAGGCCACGGCCATGCCGGCGCGGTCGGCGGCCAGGCGGGGCGCGTCGGGCAGCAGGTGATAGAAGGCCGAGCCGGCAGCGGTGGCGATCAGGCCGGCGAAGAACAGCCAGGCGCAGTCCAGCGTGTTGTCGGGCGGGTCGTTGGCGGGCGGCGCCAGCGGGAACCCGGCCAGTGCCTCCTGGTGCGAGCGGTCGATGCGGTTGAGCCGGTACAGCCCCAGGCAGCCGATCGCCAGGAACGGCAGGTTGCTCAGCACGTCCATCGCGTTGGGCAGGTGGAACAGCGGCCGGTTGTCGGCGAACACGGAGGCGATCGCCACGTCGGCGGCCGGCAGCGCCGGGCCGAAGAAGGCGATCAGCAAGAGCAGCGCGAAGGTGAACAACAGTCCGCGTTCGCGGCGTGTCAGGGTGGGCAGAAGCATGGCGTTCCTCGGTGGGGTGGTGGCTGGCGGGTGGAATCTAGTTGCCAGCCCTCCCCCAGGCATCGAGAATCGATACGAGGCACTATTTCACTCCCTTCGGTATCCTTTTTCTATACCTTCAACCCGTACCCTCCCTTCATGAGCACCACCGTCGACCTGGTCCAGGCCCTCAAGAACGAACTCAAAAGCGCCCGCATGACGTATGCCGACCTGGCCCGGTCGCTGGACATGGCGGAATCCAGCGTCAAGCGCATGCTGGCCAAGAGCGACATGCCGCTGTCGCGCGTCGATGCGATCTGCCGCGCCCTGAAGATCGATTTCGCCGAGCTGGCACGGCGCGTGGCCGACGCCCAGCCGCTGCTGAAGGAGCTGACGCACGAGCAGGAAAAGGCCGTGGTCAAGGACAAGAAGCTGCTGCTGGTGGCGATCAGCGTGCTGAGCCAGTGGACGCTGGAGCAGATCGTGTCGTCGTACCGGATCACCGAGGCCGAGTGCATCGGCTGCCTGGCGCAGCTGGACCGCATCGGCATCATCGAGCTGCGCCCGCTCAACCGGTATCGCCTGAAGCTCGCGAAAACCTTCCGCTGGCGCCCGCACGGCCCGGTGATGGAGTTCTTCCGCGAGAACGTGGTGCTCGACTACTACAAGGGCGGCTTCGACGGCCCGGCCGAGGGCCTGCTGCTGGTGCACGGCTCGATCAGCCGGTCGCTGGCGCCCGCCTTCATGGAGCGGCTGCAGCGCGTGGCGCAAGACTTTGCGCAGCAGCACCAGACCGACCAGAAGCTGTCGGCCAAGGACCGCGAGGGCTACACCCTGCTCCTTGGCATGCGCAACTGGGAATTCGAGCTCTTCACCCGCCTGCGACGGAACTGAAGGCCCGTCAGGGCTTCGCTGCTTCCAATGCGTCGCGCGTGGTGCGCGCGGCGTTCTTCGCCGCGTCGGCGAAGTCTTCGCCCGACGAGGCGTAGATGATGGCCCGCGACGAGTTCACGATGATCGGCGCGTCGGCGCGCCAGCCGGCGCGCACGGTGGCGACCGCGTCGCCGCCCTGGGCACCGACGCCCGGGATCAGGAGCGGCACCGTCGGCGCGAGTTCGCGCACGCGCTCGATCTCGGCCGGGTAGGTCGCGCCCACCACGAGGCCGAGTTGGCCGTTGAGGTTCCACGGGCCCTGCGCCAGGCGGGCGACGTGCTCGTACAGGAAGGGCTGGCCCTCGACGCTGGCCAGGCGCTGGCCCTGCAGGTCGGAACCGCCGGGGTTGCTGGTGCGGCACAGCAGGAAGGCGCCCTTGCCTTCGTACTGGAGATACGGCGCGACCGAGTCGAAGCCCATGAAGGGCGACAGGGTCACGGCGTCGGCGCCGTAGCGCTCGAAGGCTTCGAGCGCGTACTGCTCGGCGGTGGAGCCGATGTCGCCGCGCTTGGCGTCCAGGATGGTGGGCACGTGGGGCGCGTTGCGGCGCATGTGCTCCATCAGGCGCTCGAGCTGGTCTTCGGCGCGGTGGGCCGCGAAGTAGGCGATCTGGGGCTTGAAGGCGATGACCAGGTCGGCCGTCGCGTCGACGATGCGCGCGCAGAAGTCATAGATGCGGCTGGCGTCGCCCTTGTACGCCCCCGGGAATTTGGCTGGCTCAGGGTCGAGGCCCACGCAGAGCAACGAACCGTTGGTTTGCTGTGCAGCGGCCAGCTTGTCGAGGAAAGTCATGGGGCCCGATTTTACGGACCCCGCCCGCCGGCCTCAGGCCGTGGGGGTGGCCTGCTCTGCCGCCAGGCACAGGTCGGCCCAGGCGCGGGCCTTGTCGGCCGGGTTGCGCAGCAGGTAGGCGGGGTGGTACGTGGCGACCACCGGCACGCCGTTGGCCGACGCCAGCGGCACGGCGCGACCGCGCAGCTTGCCCAACGGATCGCGGCTTTGCATCAGGCTCTGCGCGGCCAGCGGGCCCATCGCCAGCACGATGCTGGGCGCCAGCGCCACCGCGTGGGCGTCGAAGGCGGCATCGATCGGCTGCGGGCTGCCGGGCTGGCCGGCGGCCACGCCGCGGTGCGTGCGCATCAGGTGCACGGGCGTGCGGCCGTCGTGCAGCTTCAGCGCGCGCAGCATGTTGTCGAGCAGGCGGCCGGCGTCGCCCGCGAAGGGCTCGCCGTGGCGGCCGTCGGCCTCGGGCGGCATGTCGGCCACGACCAGCCAGCCGCCCTGCACCGGCGCTGCGGCATCGGCCTTGTCGGCGTACAGGCGGCAGGGCGCTTCGACCAGCACGGCGGCGCCTTGCGCCACGGGCGCCGGCGCGACAGGACGCGGCGCCGGGGCGGCCACGGGACGGGCGACGGGTGCGGGTGCCGGGCGCGGCGGGGGCGGCGCGTCGTAGGACTGGTCGCGATCGTCGAGCTCCAGCGGCGGGCCTTCGGGCATGTCGGGCATGCCGGAATCAGCGGCCACGGGAGCCTCCGGCTCGGCTTCGACTTCGATCTCGGGTTCCGGAGGCACGGGCCACCAGACTTTCACGCCCATCTCGTCGAGCATGGCGCGCTGGCGCGCGTCCAGGCGCAGGGTGTGGACTGCGGTGTCCGTCATCGCAAAGCTCCCCAGGCGGAGCCTGTTTCGTTGAGGCGCATGCTCATGACGACCGCGTCTTCACGCTTGCCGTCGAACGCCGGGTAGTAGCCCTTGCGCACGCCGACGCTGCGAAAGCCTTGCCGCAGGTAGATGTCGAGCGCGCGCCGGTTGCTTTCGCGCACCTCGAGCCACAGCCACAGCGCGCCCTCGCCGCGCGACCAGCCGGCCAGCGCCTCGAGCATGAGCGGCGCCCAGCCCTGGCGCTGGAAGGCCGGCGCCACGGTGATGTTGAGCAGGTGCACCTCGTCCACGCCCTTCATGGCGACGAAGTAGCCGATCAGCGTTTCGCCCAGGCTGGTGCAGGGCGAGTCGACACCCGGCGCCACGCCGGGCGCCAGCAGGCACTGGCAGTGGTAGCCCACGGCCATCGAATCGGTGAAGTTGGCGCGCGTCCAGGGGTGCGTGTAGGCCGTCTGCTCGACCGCGCACACGGCATCGATCCGCTCGACGGTGAGCGGTTCAAGACGGGCTTCGACGGACTGGAGGACAGCGCTCATGCGGGGTTCGGCGGAACGGCGGCCGCCGCCTTGATGGCGGCGCGTTCCTCGGTGGTTTGCGCCACTTTATCGCGAACATAGAGCGGCCAGGCCTGCGCGGCGGGCACGGTGCGGCCGGCCGCGAGCAGCGCGGGCGCCAGCCGCAGCATGGCGGCGGCCGTGGGCAGCACCTCGTGGCGGGCCGTGGCGTTCGCCAGGCGCGGGCCGTAGGCGGTGAAGGCATTGCCGGCCAGCGCCCAGCCGGCCGGCACCTCGAGCGCCTCAGGGGCCAGCAGCAGCGGCTCGGGATCGCCGCCGAACGGGCCGGCGGAGGCGAAGTCGTAGTGCGCGGCGTAGAGCTGGTCCATGCGCGCGTCGAGCACGGCCACCACGCGCTGCGCGCCGAAGGCATGGCGCGCCTCGTCGGCCACGGCCAGCAGGGTGTCGACCGGCAACAGCGGCACCTTGGCGCCGAAGGCCAGGCCCTGCGCCACCGAGCAGGCGGTGCGCAGGCCAGTGAAGGAGCCCGGGCCGCGCCCGAAGACGATGGCGTCGAGCTCGGCCAGCGCGAGCCCCGCGTCGGCGAGCAGCTCGCGGATCAGCGGCAGCAGCGTGCTCGACGCCTGCGCGCCGCCCACGCCGCTGTGCGCCAGCACGCGGTCGCCGTGGCGCACCGCGACCGACAGGTGCTCGGTGCTCGTGTCGAAGGCCAGGAGCTTGTCAGACATTCGGACGCCCCATTCCCGCCGGGCACGGCGTCGGGCAGACCGGCGCCGGCGCGGCCACGCGCACGGCCGCTGCCTTGCGCACGCCGAACAGGATGCCGGCCGTCACCAGCGCGAGGCCGGCGACCAGGCTCCAGTGCATCGGTTCGTCCAGCCACAGCACCGCGCCGAAGGCCGACAGGCCCGGCACCAGCGCCGTGATCATCGTGGTGCGCACGGGGCCGAAGTGCTGGATCATCTTCGTGAAGGTGATGCCGGAGATCACCACCGAGCCGACGCCCTGGAAGGCCATCTGGAATGCGACCTCGCCCCACGGCGCGCTGCCGATGTGGCTCACGACCGCGCCCGAGGCCACCAGCAAGGTGTAGACCGGCACGTAGGTCATCAAGGCGAACACGGTGATGGCGATGGTCGCGCGCACGGCGTCCAGGCCGTGGCGGCGCGCCACCACGCTGTAGCAGGCCCAGCAGAAGGCGGCGCCCATGAACATCAGGTCGCCCTTCCAGACCTCGCCGCCCTCGAAGGCGTGCAACAGGCTGCGCCCGCCGACCACGAGGTCGCCCGCGACGATCATCGCCAGGCCGATGGCGCGCGTGGGCGTGATGCGATCGCGCAGCACCAGCGCGGCCAGCAGCGTGGTCCACAGCGGCAGGCTGCCGGGCATCAGCACGGCCGCATGGCCGGCCGGCGCGAAGAAGAAGCCGCTGTAGGCGATGAGCGCGTAGGCCACGCCGCCGAAGATGCCGGCGGTGGCCGTCACGCGCAGCGACAGCGGCGACAGGCCGAAGAACGAGGACACCGCGCCGCGGTGCTTCGTCGCCAGCCACGCGCCCCAGGGCACCAGCACCAGGCTGGCGCCGCAGACGCGGGCAAAGGCCAGGTCGAAGGGCGTGAGCGAGCGCGCGGCCGAGGCGCGCGCGATGAGGATGAAGGCGGTCCAGACCACGACGGTGACCACGGCCGCGCCGATGCCGAGCATGCGGGGAGACAGGAGGGGCGGGGAGGTCTGCGG
>NZ_JBWKXQ010000066.1:0-39483 GCF_059423125.1 Variovorax sp. GW531-E2
GTCATTGGGGGTGGGTCTTCGGGGGCAAGTTTAGTCCCTGGCCACACTGGCAGAATGCCTGCAGAACATAACAAGAGAGGGAAGTCAGAACGTGTCCATCTACGAACTGAAACCGCGTTTCCAGGCCTTGCTGCGACCGCTCGTGGTCCGGCTGCATGCGATGGGCGTGACGGCCAACCAGGTGACGCTGGCGGCCTGTGCGGTGTCGGTCGGGCTCGGGCTCTGGCTGTTCTTCGCTGCGCCCTCGCTGGCGGCCTTCGGCCTGATCCCCGCCTGGATGTTCCTGCGCATGGCCTTCAACGCCATCGACGGCATGCTGGCGCGCGAGCACCACCAGCAGAGCAAGCTGGGCGCCTTCCTCAACGAACTCACCGACGTGGTCTCCGACGCCGCGCTCTACCTGCCTTTCGCGCTGGTGGCGCCGTTCGCGCCGTTCTGGGTCGGCACGGTCATCGTGCTGGCCGGGCTGAGCGAATTCGCCGGCGCGTTGGGCCCCACGGTGGGCGCCTCGCGCCGCTACGACGGGCCGATGGGCAAGAGCGACCGGGCCTTCGTGTTCGGCGCGCTCGGGTTGTATGTCGCCCTCGGCGGGCCGCTGCCGGGCTGGACCGCCCTGCTGATGCCGCTCGTGGCCGCGCTGGTGGCCTGGACGGTCGTCAACCGCATCCGCCGCGCCCTGGCCGAGGCTGAAGCGCCCGCCGCCTGAAACACCCCCATACAAATAAGTAAAGAAGACCCTTCTTCATGACCCCTTCCACACCCCGCGTCGCCGCCGAACACCACTTCCGCACGCACGACGGCGAATCGCTGTTCTACCGCCACTGGCCGGCCACGGGCGCCGTGCGGCGCGGTGCCGTGCTGCTGTTCCACCGCGGCCACGAGCACGGCGCGCGCATGGCGCACCTGGTGGACGAGCTGGACCTGCCCGACTTCGACTTCTTCGCCTGGGACGCGCGCGGCCACGGCCTGTCGCCGGGCCAGCGCGGCTACAGCCCCAGCTTCGGCACCTCGGTGCGCGACGTGCAGACCTTCGTGCAGCACATCGCCGCCGCCCACGGCGTGCCCGAGCACGACATCCACGTGGTGGCGCAGAGCGTGGGCGCGGTGCTGATCGCCACCTGGGCGCACGACTACGCCCCCAAGGTGCGCGGCCTCACGCTGGCCTCGCCGGCCTTCAAGGTCAAGCTCTACGTGCCGTTCGCGCGGCCGGGGCTGGCGCTGATGCACAAGCTGCGCGGGCTGTTCTTCGTGAACAGCTACGTGAAGCCGAAATTCCTCACGCACGACCCCGCGCGCATCGAGAGCTACAAGAACGACCCGCTGATCTCGCGCCCGATCGCCGTCAACATCCTGCTGGGCCTGTACGAGGCGGCCGACCGCGTGGTGGCCGACGCCAACGCGATCACGCTGCCGGTGCAGCTGCTCATCTCGGGCGCCGACTGGGTGGTGCACCACAAGCCGCAACACCAGTTCTTCGATCGGCTGGGCAGCGCCGTGAAGACGAAGACGGTGCTGCCGGGCTTCTTCCACGACACGCTGGGCGAGAAAGACCGGGCGCCCGCGGTGGCGTCGATCCGCGAATTCATCCTGCAGCGCTTCGACGAGCCGGCCGTGCCGGTCGACCTGCGCGAGGCGCACCTGAACGGCAACACCGCCGACGAATCGCGCGCGCTGGCCGAACCACTCTCGCCCCTGTCGCCGCGCGGCGCCTACTGGGCGATCACGCGCGGCGGGCTGCGCGTGGGCGGCGCGCTGTCCGGCGGCATCGCGCTGGGCCACGCCACGGGCTTCGACTCGGGCAGCACGCTCGACTACGTCTACCGCAACCAGCCGCAGGGCAAGGGCGCGCTGGGCCGCTCGGTCGACCGCACCTACCTGGACTCCATCGGCTGGCGCGGCATCCGCCAGCGCAAGATCCACGTGGAAGAGCTGCTGCGCATCGCGATGGAGCGGCTGGTCGAGATGCACCGCGAGGTGCGCCTCATGGACATCGCGGCCGGCCACGGCCGCTACGTGCTCGACGCGGTGCTGGCCAGCCCGGTGAAGGCCAGCTCGGTCCTGCTGCGCGACTACAGCGACATCAACGTGCGCGACGGCACGGCCCTGATCGCCGAGAAGGGCCTGGAAGACGTCGCCCAGTTCGTGCAGGCCGACGCCTTCGACCGCATCAGCCTGGCGAGCGTGACGCCGCGGCCCACGCTGGCCGTGGTGTCGGGCCTGTACGAGCTGTTCCCCGACAACGAAATGGTGCGCCGCTCGCTCGCGGGCGTGGGCGACGCGGTGGAAGACCGGGGCTACCTGGTCTACACCGGCCAGCCCTGGCACCCGCAGCTCGAAATGATCGCCCGCGCCCTCACCAGCCACCGCCAGGGCGAAGCCTGGGTGATGCGCCGGCGCACGCAGGCCGAGATGGACCAGCTGGTCGAAGAAGCGGGCTTCCGCAAGATCGACCAACGCGTGGACGAGTGGGGCATCTTCACGGTGTCGCTGGCGGTGCGCGTCGCGCAATGACCGCCCGGCGCGCGCCCCGGCCGTGGAAACGCGCCGCCGCGTGGCTGGTGCTGCTGGGGCCGCTGTTCTACGCGACCTACGGCTTCGCCAACTGGTGGGCCACCACCCGCGCCAGCGTGCCCTCGATGGCCTTCGACTGGGAGCGGCAGGTGCCCTTCTGGGCCTGGACGATCTTTCCGTACTGGACCATCAACGTCTTCTACGCGCTGTCGCTGTTCCTGGCGCGCGACCGCCACACGCTCGACCGGCATGCGCTGCGGCTCGTGAGCGCCACGCTCATCGCCTGCACCTGCTTCATCCTCTGGCCGCTGCACTTCAGCTTCGGCCAGCCGCCGGTGGAGGGCGCGCCGGCCTTCCTGTTCAATGCGCTGCGCGGCTTCGACCAGCCCTACAACCAGGCGCCCTCGCTGCACATCGCGCTGGCCGTGATCCTGTGGGACTGGTACCGGCGCTTCATCCGGCCGCTGTGGGCGCGGCTCGTGCTGCACGTGTGGGCCTTCGCGATCTGCGCCTCGGTGCTCACGACCTGGCAGCACCACTTCATCGACATCCCGACCGGCGCGCTGCTGGGCATCTTCTGCGTGTGGCTGTGGCCGATGGCGCGCCGGGTGTCGATGCTGCGCGCCTGGCGCCTCGCGCGCGATCCGCAGCGGCTGAAGCTCGCGGGCTTCTACGCCGTGGGCGCGGCGCTGTGCCTGTTCGCGGCGCTGGCAACGGGCGGCGTGGCGCTGTGGCTGGCTTGGCCGGCGGCGGCGCTCGCGCTGGTGGCGCTCAACTACCTCGGCTTCGGCGCGCGCGGCTTCCAGATGGACGGCCACGGCCGCATGGGCTGGGCGGCGCGCTGGCTGTTCGCGCCCTACCGTCTGGCCGCGGCCTTCAATGTGTGGCTCTGGACGCGCAAGCTGCCGGCCTCGGTCGAGGTGGTGCCCGGCCTGCGCCTGGGCCGTCGCCCCACGCAGGCCGAATGGCTCGCCGCCGGCCAGCCCCGGCTCGTGAGCCTGTGCGCCGAGCTGCAACTGCCGGCCGGCGTGTCGCCCGACCGTGCGCGCTGCGTGCCGCTGCTCGACCTCGTGGTGCCGCCGCCCGTGCGCCTGCGCCGCGCCGCGGCCGTCATCGAAGGCCAGCGCCGCGCGGCGGCGGCCGACGGTTCGGCCGTGTGGGTCTGCTGCGCGCTGGGCTTCTCGCGCAGCGCCGCCGCCGTGATCGCCTGGCTGGGCCGCGACCACGGCCTGGCACAGGCCGAAGACGCCGTGCGCCGCGCCCGTCCGCAGATCGTGCTGCACGCCGCCTGGCGTACCGCGCTCGCCCCCACCCCCGACACAGCCCCTTCCCGCCATGACTGACAACGAACGCGCCACCTGCACCACCCTGGCCGGCCTGCTGCGCGCGGCGGCCATGCTCGCCCTCTGGGGCTTCGCGCTCACCTGCATCGCCGCCCTGGTGCTGGCGCTCACGCTGCGCGGGCTCTCGAACACCGCCATCCTGGCCTTTGCCGCGGTGATGGTGCTGGGTGTGCTCGAACGCTACTTCGCCTTCCGGCTGCGGCTGGACCAGGCGCTGTTCGAAGGCCTGGCCAACGGCCAGATCGCCTCGCTGGGCGCGATGGACAACGCCCTGTCGGTGCTCGGGCTGCGCGACCCGCCGCCGCAGCCCAACGCCCGCGCGCTCGCCGACCGCGTGCAGGGAACCCGCCAACTGATGCAGCGCCACGCCATCGTGATCGCCTGCCAGAACGCGCTCTTCCTGCTCGCCCTCATGACACAGGAACTCGCTTGAACAACGACAACGGCAACAACAAGAACGACAGCAGCAGCGACGACAGCGCCCGGCCAAGCGCCATCGTGCGCCGCGGGCTCGCGGTGGTGGCGGGCCAGCTCATCATCGGCGCCGCCGGCCTTTTGACCGGCGTGCGCGCCATCTGGTCGGGCACCACGCCCAAGGCCGAGCAAACGCTGTACTTCGCCAACCACACCAGCCACGGCGACTTCGTGCTGCTGTGGGCCACGCTGCCCTCCGACCTGCGCGCGCTCACGCGGCCCGTGGCCGGCCAGGACTACTGGGAGGCCTCGAAGCTGCGCAACTTCATCGGCAAGGACGTGTTCAACGCACTCATGATCCGCCGCGACGGCTCGGGCCAGGGCGGCAACCCGGTCGACCAGATGAAGGAGGCGCTGGAAGGCGGCGACTCGCTCATCATGTTCCCCGAGGGCACGCGCAACACGGGCGACGACATCCTGCTGCCGCTGAAAAGCGGCCTCTTCCACCTGGCGCGCGCCTGCCCCACCGTGCGGCTGGTGCCGGTGTGGATCGAGAACCTCAAGCGCGTGCTGCCCAAGGGCACGCTGGTGCCGATTCCGCTGGCCTGCACCGTGCGCTTCGGCGCGCCGATCCAGCTCGAGGAAGGCGAGGACAAGGTCACCTTCCTCGCCCGCGCACGCACGGCCATGCTCGACCTGCGCCCGGAGTACGACCGCATCGAACCAAACGGAGGGACCGCCTCGTGATCGAAATGTCCCCCTTCGCCTGGACCACCTTCAAGCTCTTCGGCGGCGTCTTCGGCGTGCTCGTGCTGGCCTCGGCCATCGGCGCGCTGCTCAAGTGGCGCGTGGCGCACGGCCAGCCGCACTCGGTGATCGACAACCTCAACTCGCGCGTCAACGCATGGTGGGTGATGGTGGCGGTGATCGGCCTGGCCTTTGCCTTCGGCAAGGGCGGCGTGATCGTGCTGTTCTATCTGATCTCGTTCTATGCGCTGCGCGAGTTCATCAGCCTGGCCTACACGCGGCGCGGCGACCACGGCGCCATTGCGCTGGCCTTCTTCGTGGCGCTGCCGGGCCAGTACTTCCTGATCTGGATCGACTGGTACGGCCTGTATTCGATCTACATCCCGGTCTACGCCTTCCTGCTGCTGCCCATCCTGGCGGCCGTGGGCGGCGACACACAGCGCTTCCTGGAGCGCACCTCGAAGATCCAGTGGGGCCTGATGGTGTGCGTGTTCTGCATCAGCCACGTGCCGGCGCTGCTCACGCTGCAAATTCCGGGCTTCGAGGGCCGCAACCTGCTGCTGATCGCCTTCCTGGTCATCGTGGTGCAGGGCAGCGACGTGCTGCAGTACGTGTGGGGCAAGCTCTTCGGCAAGCGCAAGGTGGCGCCCGAACTCTCGCCCTCCAAGACGTGGGAAGGCCTGATCGGCGGCGTGGCCAGCGCCACCGCGATGGGCGCGGCGCTGTACTGGGCCACGCCCTTCAACCCGTGGCAGGCGGCGCTCATGGCCTTCATGATCTGCCTCCTGGGCTTCTTCGGCGGGCTGGTGATGTCGGCCATCAAGCGCGACCGCGGCGTGAAGGACTGGGGCTCCATGATCGAAGGCCACGGCGGCATGCTCGACCGGCTCGACTCGGTGATCTTCGCGGCGCCGATCTACTTCCACGCATTGCGCTACTGGTGGGTGCCGTGAGCCCGGCGGCGAAGAAGACCGCGGTCAAGGTGGACCGCATCGTCGACGACACGCCGCTGGAATGCGCCGACGCCGCCGCGCTGCTGCGTTGGTACAAGAAACACCATGCGAGCCACGCCGGCGTCTGGCTGCGCATCGCGAAGAAGGCCAGCGGCATCGCCTCCGTCGACCACCCCGAGGCGCTGGAGATCGCGCTGTGCTTCGGCTGGATCGACGGCCAGCGCAAGAGCCAGGACGCGCAGTTCTTCCTGCAGCGCTTCACGCCGCGCACCGCACGCAGCATCTGGTCGAAGATCAACCGCGACAAGGCCCTGAAGCTCATCGACGAGGGCCGCATGCAGCCCGGCGGCCTGGCCGAGGTGGCGCGCGCCCGTGCCGACGGCCGCTGGGAAGCGGCCTACGACGCCCCGAGCGTGGCCACCGTGCCGCCCGACCTGCAGGCCGCGCTCGACGCCAACCGCACCGCCAAGGCCTTCTTCGCCACGCTCGACGCGCGCAACCGCTTCGCCGTGCTGTTCCGCACGCAGGGCGCGAAGAAGCCCGAGACGCGCGCCCGGCGCATCGCGCAGTTCGTCGAGATGCTCGCCAAGGGCGAGAAGATCCACCCCTGAGCCTGCGCCCCGCCGCTCACTGCGGCCCGGTGCCCGTCGCGATGACCGCGAGCTGGTCGGGGTCCACGATGCGGATGCGCTTGTAGCTCATGTCGATCACGCCTTCCGCGACCAGCCGCCCCAGCTCCTTGTTGATGGTCTGGCGCGACAGCCCCAGCATCGCCGCGAGGTCGTTCTGCGACAGCCGCACCGGCAGGCTCGCGGCCGCCTCCACCTGCATGCCGTAGAAGTGGATCACGCTCATCAGCGTGGCGGCCACGCGCCCGCGCACCGAGTTCAGCATCTGGTTCTGCAGCAGCACCACGCTCAGCCGCTGGCGCTTCAGGCCCAGCCGGGCCACGCCGCGCCACAGCGCGGGCTCGGCGTCGAGCACCGCGATCACGGCGTCGCTGGGCAGGTGGACGATCACCGAGTCTTCGTGCGCGTGGTAGTCGTAGGGCAGCGGCACGTCCTCGAGCAGGCGCACCAGCGGCGCCACCTGGCCGGGCCCGAGCAGTGCGTTGACGTACTTGCGCCCCTGCGGGCTCATGCTGCTGATCTCCAGGCAGCCTGACACCACCGCCAGCAGCTCGCGCTTGTGGCGGTCGCGCGCCAGCACCTGCGTGCGGCGACGGTAGCGCACCAGCCGCGCCGACTTCATGAGCTCGGCGCGGCGCGCGTCGGGCCATTGGGAAAACAGCTCGTTCCAGCGCAGCGCGCGGTCGAGCAGCTCGGCGCTGTCTTCGGCGTCGGGAGGGGGGATTGCAGGTGGTCGGGTCAGCGGGTTCTCCCTGCCCTGGTGTTCACGAATCTGTCAAAGCGTTGACAGATTCGGGGGCCCTTCATTTCTATCGTAAGCCCCGGACATCGACAAGCACACAGGCGGCACCGCCTAGCGGCTCGCCACACCGGAGACAACCCAAATGAAGAAGACAGCCACCGCGGCCCTCGCGCTCGCGGCCTGCGCCCTTGCGTCCGCGCAAAGCACCGTGAGCGTCTACGGCACGCTCGACCTGTACGTGGCGCACGCCAGGTCGGGCCCCGCCTCCTCCACGCGGCTGGAGGACGGCGGCCAGACCGCCTCGCGCATCGGCTTTCGCGGCACCGAGGACCTGGGCGGTGGCCTGGGCGCGCACTTCACGCTGGAGAGCGGCTTTGCGCCCGACACCGGCAACGGCACGCTGCCGGGCCCCGCGATGTCGTTCAGCCGGCAGTCCTTCGTCGGGTTCTCGGCGCCGTGGGGACAGATCGACGCGGGTCGCATGTACACGCCGATGTTCTACGCGCTGTTCAAGGCCGACCCCTACGGCCTGAACTCGGTGTTCTCGCCGATCAACCTGGTGGCCGCCACCGACGCGCAACCGGGCCTCACGCCCTTCGCGGCCCGCGCCAGCAACATGGTGCGCTACCGCACGCCGGCCAGCATGGAGTTCTTCGCCGACCTGGCCTACGCACCGGGCGAATCGAGCGCGCCGAGCCACCAGAGCGGCAACGTCTACGGCGGCAACATCGGCTGGGCGCGCAAGCCGTACTACATCGCCTACGCCTTCCAGCGCGCGCGCTCGGGCTCGGCGGCGGCGCCCGTGGCCTCGCCCGCCACCACGACCTACCAGGCGCTGACCGGCTCCTACGAGCTGCCCTCCATCGGCCTGCAGCTGTACGCCAGCTACGTGCGCAACGCCTCGAGCCTGCCCAACGTGCCGACCGCGAAGCTCGTGAACCTGGGCGCCACCTACAACGTGACGCCGGCCTCGAACCTGATCTTCGGCGCCACGCAGCGCAAGGTGGCCGAGAGCGAACGCTCGCAGCTGGCGTGGACGCTGGGCTACGACTACTACCTGAGCAAGCGCACCGTGGTCTATGCGCGCTGGCTGCGCCTGCTGAACCGGCACGGCGCGTCGGCCTCGCTCGCGACCATCCCGGTGGTGGCCAACAGCGGCAACGACGTGCGCGTGCTGGCCACCGGCATCCGCCACAACTTCTGACTTCCGAACCCTCCGCCATGCCCATGGACTTTTTCTCTTCGCAAACCGAATCCCTCTCGGCGCTGTTCGCACCGCGTGCCATCGCGGTGGTCGGCGCCTCGTCCAACGCGCAGAAGATCGGCGGTATTCCCGTCGACTACCAGCGCCGCTTCGGCTTCGAGGGCGCGCTGTACCCGGTCAACCCGAACGCCGACCGCATCCAGGACCTGCCGGCCTACCCCAGCCTGCGCGCCATCGGCCAGCCGGTGGACCTGGCCATCCTCGCGGTGCCGTCGGCGCTGGTCGACGGCGCGCTCGACGACGCCATCGCGGCGGGCGTGAAGGGCGTGGTGCTGTTCTCCTCGGGCTTTGCCGAAGTGGGCGCCGAGGGCGCGGCGGCACAGGCACGGCTGGGAGACAAGGCGCGTGCCGCGGGCGTGCGGCTGGTCGGCCCCAACTGCCTGGGCTTCATGAACATCGCACGCCACGTGTACGCCACCTTCTCGCCGGCGCCCGGCGTGGGCCGCGTGATGCCGGGGCGCATCGGGCTGGTGAGCCAGTCGGGCGCGTTCGGCGCCTATGCCTACGCGATGGCGCGGGCGCGCGGCGTCGGCCTGTCGCTGTGGGCCACCACCGGCAACGAGGCCGACGTGCAGGTCGCCGACTGCCTGGCCTGGCTCGCGCAGGACCCCGACACCGACGTGATCATGGCCTACATGGAAGGCTGCCGCGACGGCCCCCGCCTGCGCGCCGCGCTGGCCCTGGCGCAGGCCAACGGCAAGCCGGTGGTGATGGTCAAGGTCGGGCGCACCGCGCTGGGCGCCGAGGCCGCGGCCTCGCACACCGCCGCGCTGGCGGGCGACGACGCGGTGTACGACGCCGTGTTCCGCCAGTACGGCGTGCTGCGCGCGCGCAACCTCACGGAGTTCTTCGACCTGGCCCACAGCGCCGCCGTGGCGGGCCGCCCGCGCGACCGCTCGATCGGCCTGTTCACGCTCTCGGGCGGCGTCGGCGCGCTGATGGCCGACGAGGCCTCGGCCCAGGGCCTGGACGCCCGGCCGCTGAGCGAGGCCGCGCAGGACACGCTGCGCCGCTGGGTGCCCTTCGCGGCGCCGCGCAACCCGGTCGACATCACGGGCCAGGTGACCAACGACATGACGCTGATCGATCGCACGGCCCGCGTGATGCTGGACGACCAGGGCTTCGCCTCGTGGATGGGCTTCCTGGCCGCCGCGGGCGCGTCGGACGCGTTCTGGCCGGTGCTGCGCTCGCTCGTGGCGTCGCTGCGCGAGGCCTATCCCGACACGCTGCTGGCGGTGAGCACGCTGCTGACGCCCGAGCGCCGCGCCGAGCTCGAGGCCATGCGCTGCCTGGTGTTCGCCGACCCGTCGGACGGCATCCGCACGATCGCCGCGCTGGCGGGGCTGAAGCCTGCGGCGGCGGTGACTGCGGCGCCCGCATCCATCAAGGCGTCATTGACGCTCGCGCCCGGCACCCTGTCCGAGCCCGACGCGCTCGCGCTGCTGGCCGATGCCGGCGTGCCCGTGGTCGCGCACCGCGTGGTGCGCAGCGCCGACGAAGCCGCAGCCGCCGCCGAGGCGCTCGGCGAGGCGGTGGTGGTGAAGATCGTCAGCGCCGACATCCCGCACAAGTCGGACGTCGGCGGCGTGGCGCTCGGGCTGCGCGGCGCGGCGCAGGCGCGCGCGGCCTTCGAGCGCACGCGCGACCTCGCGCGCACCGCACGGCCCGAGGCGCGGCTCGACGGCGCGCTGGTGGCACGCATGCTGACGGGCGGCGTCGAATGCATCGCGGGCGTGCACCGCGACCCGGTGTTCGGGCCGGTGCTGATGTTCGGCCTGGGCGGCATCCACGTCGAGACGCTGCGCGACGTGTCGCTGCGCGCATTGCCGATCACGCGCGACGACGCGCTGGCCATGGTGCGCGAGCTGCGCGCCTTCGCGATCCTGAACGGCGCGCGCGGCCGCCCGCCCGTCGACCTCGACTCGATCGCCGACGCGCTGTGCGCACTCGCCGACTTCGCGCAGCGCGCGGGCGACTCGCTCGACAGCGCCGAGATCAACCCGCTGATCGCGCGCCCGCAGGCCGAGGGCGGCTGCGTGGCGGTCGACGCGCTGGTCGTCGGCCGCGCGCCCTGAAGCACAACAACAACCACCGGAGACATCGCATGACGACGACATCGAAGAACGGACTCGGGCGCGCACTCGGCGCGGGCGCGGCACTGGTGCTCGCCGCAAGCACGGCGGCGGCAGCCACGGAGGCGCCCTTCCCCTCCAAGCCCGTGCGCATCATCGTGCAGTACCAGGCGGGCGGCTCGACCGACATCCTCGCGCGGCTCGTGGCCGAGGGGCTGTCCAAGCGGCTGGGCCAGCCGGTGGTGGTCGAGAACCGCAGCGGCGCGGGCGGCATCATCGGCACCGACTACGTCGCCAAGAGCCCGCCCGACGGCCACACGCTGCTGCTCACGGTGCCGGGGCCCGTCACGGCGAACCTGGTGCTCTACAGCAAGCTGCCCTACGACCCGCGCACCGACCTGCGCATGGTGTCGGACATCGCCACCACGCGCACCGTGCTGGCGGTGCACCCTTCGGTGCCGGCGACCGACTTCAAGAGCCTGATCGCCGCCGCCAAGGCCGCGCCCGGCAAGTACTCGATGGGCTCGTGGGGCCCGGGCACGCAGCCGCACCAGGTGCAGGTCTACATGGACAAGGCCTACGGCCTGCAGACGATGCACGTGCCCTACAAGGGCGAGAGCCCGATGGCGATCGACCTGATCGGCGGCGTGATCCAGATGACCGTGGGCTCGGTCACCACGCTGCAGCCGTACATCAAGGCCGGCAAGCTGCGCCCGCTGGCCGTGGCCGGCCCCCGGCGCGCCCGCGCGCTGCCCGACGTGCCCACCTTCGCCGAGCAGGGCTACGCCGACGAGGTCTACGCCATGACCGGCCCGACCTCGCTGATGGCGCCGGCCAGGACGCCCGACGCCATCGTCGAGCGCCTGGGCCGCGAAGTCAGCGCGGTGGTGCGCCAGCCCGAGGTGAGCCGGCGCATCGAGGAGCTCGGTGCCGAGCCCGTGGGCAACCTGCCGCCCGAGGCCGCCGCGGCCTACAAGGCCTTCCTGCCCGTGACGCTGAAGCTCACGCAGGCCACGGGCGTGAAGCTCGACTGAACCGCCTTCCCCCTCCCCTTTTTCCGAACCCCGAGGTCTTTCCCATGAACGCTCCCGCTCCCGTGCCCGACATCGCCGCCGCCCGCAAGGCGCTCGCCCGTTCCATCGGCCTGGCCGCCTTCGTCTACGGCTATCCGCTCACCGAGACCTACCGCACCTGCGCCATGCAGACCGCGCCGCGCGCCGAACGCCGCAGCGGCGCCTCGGCCGGCTCCGACGTGCGCGCGCCGCTGAACACGCTGCACCACGCGCCGCGCCCGTCCACCCACGAAGACCGCGACGTGGTCACGCCGGCCAACGACCTGCTCTACACCATGGCCTGGCTGCACCTGGCGCACGGGCCGATGCTGCTCACCGTGCCCGCGTCGGCGCGGCATCCGGGGCGCTACTTCGTGCTGCCGCTGTACGACGCCTACACCGAGAACTTCGAGAACCTGGGCCCGCGCAACTGCAACCCCGAGGGCGAGACCGTGGTGCTCGTGGGCCCCGGCGGCACGGTGCCGGAATCGCTGGCCGCCGCCCACCGCGTGGTGCGCTGCCCGACCGACCTGGTCTGGCTCATCGGCCGCATCCTGGTGGGCGACGAGAGCGACTGGCCGGCCGCGCGCGCGCTGCAGTCGGAGATCCAGCTGACACCCGCGCCCGGCACCGTGCTGCAGGGCCGTCCGGCCGCCATCGAACAGTGGGCCGGCCCGCACGAAGACGCCATGGCCGCCGCCTTCGAGCACGGCGAGCCCGCTGCAGAAGTGGCGCCGCGCTTCTTCACCAACGTGTGCCACGCGCTGGCCGAGGCGCCGGGCCGCGTGGAAGACCGCGGCCTCGTGGCGTGGTTCGGCCAGGGCGGGCTGCTGGCGAACGCCGCGTTCTCATGGGACGCGCTGGAGGCACCGCTGCGCGAAGGCCTGATCGAAGGCTTCGCCGAGGGCGTGCAGCTGGTCGGCGCCGTGGGCCGCAACCGCCGGCCCAAGCCCTGGTCGATGACGCCGGCCACCGGCCGCTACGGCAACGAGTTCCTCGGCCGCGCGCGCACCGCCTACCTGGGCCTGGGCGCGCTGGCCACGAGCGAGGCGGTGTACGCCGCCGCGCACCACGACGCGACCCAGGAGCCGCTGGACGGCCAGCGCCGCTACACGATGCGCTTCGAGGCCGGCGACCTGCCGCCCGCGGACGCCTTCTGGTCGGTCACGCTCTACGACACCGACCGCTTCCTCTACCCCAACGACATCCGCCGTCACGCCATCGGCGACCGCACGCCCGGGCTGAAGCGCAACGCCGACGGCAGCCTCGAACTGGTGGTGAGCCACGCACGTCCCACCGACGCCGCCAACTGGCTGCCCGCGCCGGCCGGGCGCTTCTACCTGATCCTGCGCATGTACTACCCGCGCGAAGGCGTGCAGGGCTGGCGCATCCCGCCGCTGCAGGCACAACAGGGCTGAGCACGATGCAGCCGCACACCGACATCCTGCAAGCCCTGGCCGAAGAGGCCGTGGTCTACGCCTACCCGCTGTACGAGATGTGCCGCATGCGCGCAGCCACCTCGCCGCAGCGCACCGACGCCGCCGGCGAGGCGCCCAAGCCGCTGCGCTGGTGCAACGTGTTCACGCACGCGCGCCAGCTGCTGGGCGCGGGCAAGAGCCGCGTCGTCACGCCGAACAACGACACGCTCTACACCAACGCCTGGCTCGACCTGGGCGAGGGCCCGCTCGTGATCGACGTGCCCGACACGGCCGGGCGCTACTACGTGCTGGGCCTGCTCGACTTCTTCACCAACCCCTTCGCCCACCTGGGGCAGCGCCTCACGGGCACGGCGGCGCGCGCCTTCGTGGTCACGCCGCCGGGATGGCGCGGCACGCTGCCCGCAGCCTTCGACGCGCCGGGCGCGCGCATCGAGGCGCCCACGCGCTGGCTGTGGATCATCGGCCGCCTGCTGGTCGACGGCCCGCAGGACGTGCCGGCCGTCAACGCGCTGCAGGACGGTTTTCTCGTGCGCACGCTGGCCGACTGGGAGGTCGGTCGCCGCTCGGCGCCGCGCGCTTTCGACCCGGCCTGCGATCCGAAGGCGCCGCTCACCGCCGCGCACTTCGCCGCGCAGGTGAATGCGGCGCTGCGCGACAACGCGCCGCCGGCTGGTGATGCAGCGCGGCTGGCGCGCTACGCATCGCTCGGCATCGGGGCCGATGCAGGCGTGCTCGACGACGGCCAGCGCGCCGCGCTGCAGGCCGCGCTCGACACCGTGCTGCCCCGGCTGCGCGAGGCGCAGTCGGGCCGCACCACGGCCTCGGGCTGGGTGCAGATGCCGCTGGTGGAAGGAAGCTTTGGCGACGACCACCTGGCGCGCGCGCTGATCGCGCTCAAGTACATCGGCATGCTCGAAAGCCGCGAGGCCACCTACCCGATGGCCTGGCACGACGCCACCGGCGAAGCCCTCACCGGCCAGCGTCGCTACACGCTGCGCTTCGCGCCCGACGCGCTGCCGCCGGTCGACGCCTTCTGGTCGCTCACGATGTACGACACGCGCGACTACATGCTGGTCGACAACCCGATCGACCGCTACGCCATCGGCGACCGCACGCCGGGCCTGCGGCGCGACGCGGACGGCGGGCTCACGCTGCACATCCAGCACGCGCGCCCCGACGGCGAGGCCGCATTCGCCAACTGGCTGCCAGCGCCCGAAGGCAGTTTCTACCTGTGCCTGCGCGCCTACGTGCCGCGCGCCGAACTGCTCGACGGCCGCTACCAGCTGCCGCCCCTCACCGTCACCAAGGATTCCGCATGAGCGCCACCGCTGAAAAACCAAAAGCCACCGAAGAAGAAAAGCCCTTCCTCATCGTCGGCACCGGCACCGAGACCGTCGCGCCGGGCCTGCACATCCTGCGCGGGCAGGGCCAATCGTTCGTGGCCGAAACCAACGTGGGCCTGGTCGTGATCGACGCCGGCCCGGGCGGCTCGGTGACGCAGGGCATGATCGACGCGCTGCGCCAGCTCAGCGACGCGCCGGTGCATGCGCTGTGCTTCAGCCACGGCCACATCGGCTACAACGCCGGCGTGCCGATGTGGCTGGCCCATGCCGCCGCGCGCGGCGATGCGCCGCCGCGCATCATTGCGCACCGCAACGTGCCGCGCCGCCTGGCGCGCTACCGCGAGACGCTGGCGCTGCAGCACCGCATGGCCGAGATCCAGTTCAACCGCCCCGCCGGCTTCTTCGACCACCGGCTGGTGACGCACCCGCCCACCGAGACCTTCGACGACGTGCTGCAGATCGGCAGCGGCGAGCGCCGCATCGAGCTGCGCTGGGCGCCCTCGGAAACCGACGACGCGATCGCGCTGTGGAGCCCGGCGCAGCGCGTGCTGTACGGCGGCGCGGCGCTGATCGACTCCATTCCCAACATCGGCACGCCCTTTCGCACGATGCGCGACACGGTGCGCTGGGCCGACACACTGGAGGCGCTGGCGGCGTTGAAGCCGCGCAAGGCGGTGCGCGAATTCGGCGCCACGCTCGAGGGTGAAGACCAGGTGCAGCACGTGCTCGTGCACACGGCCCGCGCGCTGCGCTGGGTGCGCGCCGAGGTGGTGCGGCTCATGAACGAGGGGCTCAACGAGCGCGACATCCTGGCGCGCATCCGCTTTCCCGACGAGCTGTTCGCGGTCGAGTGGATGAAGCCCACCTATGGCGACCCCGGCTACATCGTGCGCGACATCTACCGCTCCGAGAACGGCTGGTGGGACCGCAACCCGACCTCGCTGCACCCGGCCGCGCCCGAGGCCATCGGCCGCGCGGTGGCCGACGCCATCACCGACAAGCGCGGCGTGATCGACCAGGCACGTGCGCTGGCGGCGGCCAAGCAGTGGCAGCTCGCGCTGCACGTGATCGACCTGCTGGCCACCGCCGAGGGCGACGCGCTGGAGATCGCCGAGGCGCGCTCGCTCAAGGCCGAATGGCTGCGCGAGCGGGCACGCGAAGTGCCCAGTTACGTCTCGCGCAACCTGTATCGCGTGGGCGCGGACATGATCGAACAAGGCACGCAGGCGCGCTTCGGCATCCGCTGAAGCCTTTCCATCGGAGACACGGACCATGACAACGACAACACCATTCCGCTTCGGCCTGCGCATGCTGGCCGCCTGCTCCCTGGCCGCACTGGCAACGGCCAGCCACGCACAACAGGCCGACAGCTACCCCGACAAGCCCGTGACGCTGGTCGTTCCCACCGCGGCGGCCGGCGGCACCGACACCATCGCGCGGCTGATCGGCGACGGCCTGGGCAAGATCCTGAAGCAGCCCTTCGTGGTCGACAACCGCCCGGGCGCCAACGGCATCCTCGGCAGCGAGGTGGTGGCGCGTTCCACGCCCGACGGCTACCGGCTGCTGTTCACCTACGCCGCGACGATGGTGGTGAACCCCAGCCTCTACAAGAAGCTGCCCTACGACCCACTGAAGGACTTCGTGCCGATCGCCCAGGTCGGGCGCGGCGGCAACCTGCTGCTGGTGCGCAAGGACCTGCCGGTGAAGACGATCCAGGAGTTCGTCGCCTACGCCAAGGCGCGCCCCGACAAGCTCAGCTACTGCTCGTGGGGCAACGGATCGGGCGGCCACCTGGCGATGGAAAGCCTGAAGAAGCAGGCCGGCCTCGTGATGACGCACGTGCCCTACAAGGGCAGCGGCCCCTGCGTGCAGGACCTCGTGGGCGGCCAGGTCGATGCGGCCTTCGCCGACATCTCCTCGACCGTGGAGATCGTGCGCGCCGGCCGCATCCGCGCGCTGGCCAACAGCGGCCCCTCGCGCATCCCGATGCTGCCCGACGTGCCGACCATGACCGAGAGCGGCTACCCCTTCACCACCTACGCCTGGTACGGCCTGCTGGCGCCGGCCAAGACGCCGCCCGCCGTCGTGAAGAAGCTCAACGAGGCCGTGAACCAGGTGCTGCGCGACCCCGCGGTGGTGCGCCGCATGTACGAGCTGAACTTCAACGACCTGCCGCAGAACACGCCCGAGCAGTTCACCGCCACGATCCGCAGCGACCTGCGGGACTGGGGCGCGCTGGTGAAGGACATCGGCCTGACGCTCGAATGAACGCCTGAGCGGCCCTGACCAAGGGTAAGCAACATGGTCGGCCGCCGGCGCTTCCCACACACTGCGCCGTGACAGGCACGGTTTCTGCTCATCGGTGGCGCGATGGCAACTGCGCCAGCGCGCACCATGACCGAGCTTCTTCACTTCAGCCGACAACTCACCGCCGAAGCCCAGGCGCAGGCCTCGGGCGTGGGCGCCTGGGACCAGCACTACGAGCAGCTGTCCAACGGCCGCTTCGAGGGGCTGGCCGAAGACCTGCACCTGGACTTCGTGCAGGTCTTCCACGAGCGCGCCAACCAGACCGTGCTGCAGCGCGGCCGGGGCCGACCCGGCGCCATCGCCTTCGCGCTCACGGAGACGGCCGCCCCGGGCAGCTGGTACTGCGGCCACGACCTGGCCGGGCGCCAGCTCAGCGCGTTGCCGCCGCGGGGCGAGTTCGAGCTGCTGGCCGGCGCCGGCATGGACCTGATGGCGGTGTGCGTCGACACCGAACCGCTGGCCAAGCTGGCCACCACCCTGTTCGGCCCCGACTTCGAACTGCGCATGCCGGCGCCCGCGCCGGTGCAGCACCCCGGCTTCGACGAAACCGCCTTCACCCGCCTGCTGGGCGCCGCCCTGTCGCTGGCGCGCGACAACCTCGCGCAGCTCGAACAGCCGGCCGCGCGCCACATGCTGTCGCTGTCGCTGGCCGACGCGGTGCTGCAGTGCATGGGCTCGAAGGCCTTCGAGGCCCGGCTGCCCGCCAGCACGGCGGCGCGGCGCCACATCGTGGCCAAGGCGCGCGAGTACATGCAGGCGCACGCCGACGAGCCCATCAGCGTGCCCGACCTGTGCGCGGCCACCGGCGTGTCGCGCCGCTCGCTGCAGTACGCCTTCGAGGACGTGCTGCACCTGAGCCCCGTCACCTACCTGCGCGTGATGCGCCTGAACCGCGTGCGCTGCGAGATGCAGGCCTGCCGCGAGGACACCATCGGCGACATCGCCGCGCGCTGGGGCTTCTGGCACCTGTCGCGCTTTGCCATCGACTACGCGCGCCTGTTCGGCGAGCTGCCGTCCGCCACGCGCGCGCGGTGGTTTGCCAAATCTTGATAACGCCCGCGCCGGCGGCGCTCTTACCTTCGCGGTTGTCCACCACAACACGCGAAGAAGGATGCAGCCATGCGCAGCAGCTACCACCGAACGCCCGGCCGCGGCGCCGCACGGCGTCTCCTGGGCACCGCCCTGGCCTCTGCCCTGGCGCTCGCCCTCGGCCCCCTGAGCACTGAGTCGGCCCGGGCCCACGACGGCGCGGCCCACATGGTGCCGCTGAAGAAGACGGTGGAAGACTTCGGCGGCACGCTGCGCTGGGACAGCTTTGCCAACGTGTTCACCGTGGCGCGCAACGGCACGCTGGTGCGCCTGAAGCCCGGCTCGAAGACGGCGCTGGTCAACGGCCAGCCGATGCAACTCGACGTGCCCGTGGTCATGCGCAAGGGCGCGGCCTACGTGCCGCACGACTTCGTGAACCAGGTGTTCCAGTCGAGCCTGGACAAGACCTTCGTGGTCGAGCGCGTGCCCAACCCGCTGAACCCGCTGACCGAGGCCGAGATCCAGGCCACGCTCGAGGTGCTGAAAGCCTCGGGGCGCCACAAGGCCGGCCTGCGCTTCACCGAGATCAGCGTGAAGCGCCCGCCCAAGGACGAGGTCTGGAACTTCGCGCTCACCGGCCAGCCCGTGCGCGCGCCGCGCCAGGCGGCCTTCGTGGCGCTGGACGGCAAGAAGGTCATCGAGGGCACGGTCGACCTCGCGGCGCGCACGCTCACCGCATGGAAGCCGATCGAGGGCGCGCACGGCATGGTGCTGCTGGACGACTTCGCCACCGTGCAGAGCGCCATCGAGGCCAGCCCCGACTACGCCAAGGCCCTGGCCACGCGCGGCATCGCCGACGTGAAGAAGGTGGTGGCCACGCCGCTCACCGTGGGCTACTTCGACGGCAAGGATTCGCTGCGCCAGGAAGACCGCCTGCTGAAGGTGGTGAGCTACCTGGACGTGGGCGACGGCAACTACTGGGCGCACCCCATCGAGGGCCTGGTGGCGGTGGTCGACCTGGAGCAGAAGAAGGTCATCAAGATCGAGGACGGCGGCCTGGTGCCCGTGCCGCTCAAGCCCACGCCCTACGACGGGCGCGACCGCGCGGCCACGCCCGCGCCCAAGCCGCTGGAGATCACCGAGCCCGAGGGCAAGAACTACACGATCACCGGCCACACGATGCACTGGCGCAACTGGGACTTCCATGTGCGGCTCGACTCGCGCGTGGGCCTGGTGCTCTCCACCGTCACCTACAACGACAAGGGCACGAAGCGCAAGGTGATGTACGAAGGCTCGCTGGGCGGCATGATCGTGCCCTACGGCGACCCCGACACCGGCTGGTACTTCAAGGCCTACCTCGACTCGGGCGAGTACGGCATGGGCACGCTCACCTCGCCCATCGAGCCGAACAAGGACGCGCCGCAGAACGCCGTGCTGCTGGACGCCACGCTGGCCGACTACACCGGCGCGCCCACCAAGGTGCCGCGCGCCATCGCGGTCTTCGAACGCTATGCCGACCCCGAGTTCAAGCACCAGGAAATGGGCAAGCCCAACATCAGCACCGAGCGGCGCGAGCTGGTGGTGCGCTGGATCAGCACGGTGGGCAACTACGACTACCTGTTCGACTGGGTGTTCGCCGAGAACGGCACCATCGGCATCCACGCCGGGGCCACCGGCATCGAGGCCGTGAAGGGCGTGAAGTCGCGCACCATGCAGGACCCGACGGCCGCAGAGGACACGCGCTACGGCACGCTGCTGGACCACCACATCGTCGGCACCACGCACCAGCACATCTACAACTTCCGCCTCGACCTCGATGTGGATGGCGAGCAGAACACGCTCACCGAAGTCGACCCCGTGGTGCTGCCCAACACGCGCGGCGGCCCGCGCACCAGCACCATGCAGACGGTGCAGCGCACGGTGCGCACCGAGCAGCAGGCGGCGCAGAAGTTCGACCCGTCGACCATCCGCCTGCTGAGCAACCCGGCGAAGAACAACAAGGTCGGCAACCCGGTGTCGTACCAGCTGGTGCCGTACGCGGGCGGCACGCACCCCATTGCCAAGGGCGCGAACTTCGCGAAGGACGAGTGGATCAACCACCGCCTGAGCTTCATGGACCGTCAGCTCTGGGTGACACGCTACGACCCCGAGGAGCTGTTCCCCGAAGGCAAGTACCCGAACCGCTCCAACAAGGACACGGGCCTGGGCCAGTTCACGGCCGACAACCAGGAGATCGTGAACACCGACAACGTGGTGTGGCTCACCACCGGCACCACGCACGTCGCGCGCGCCGAGGAGTGGCCGATCATGCCCACCGAGTGGGTGCATGCGCTGCTCAAGCCGTGGAACTTCTTCGACGAGACGCCGACGCTGGGGCTGAACCGGCCCGCTGCGAAATGACCGCCGCGAACGGCGAGGCCATCGGCCGCTACGAGGACCTGATGACGCTGGCGCCCGCCCTGCAGGCGCCGACCTACCGCCAGATGGACCGGCTCTACGCGACGCGCGCGATCCGGCGCGGCACGCAGCTGCATCCGCTGCCCGAGGGCACGCCCGTCGATGCGCAGCGCTTCGGCATCGACGCGTTCATGGCGCGCAACCACACGGCCGGCTTGCTGGTGATCAAAGACGGGCACGTCGTGCTCGAGCGCTACGCCATGGGCAACAACGCAGCGACGAAGTGGCTGTCGTTCTCGGTCGCGAAGTCGCTGACCTCCACGCTGGTCGGCGCGGCTGTGAAAGATGGCCACATCGCCAGCCTCCACGACCCGGTGGTGCGCTACCTGCCCGCATTGAGTGGCTCAGCGTATGACGACGTGACGGTGAAGCAGGTGCTGCAGATGAGCTCGGGCGTGGCCTGGAACGAGGACTACCTCGACGCCGGCTCCGACCGGCGCCAGCTGATGCGCGTGCAGCTCACGCGCGAAAAGGGCGCGGTGCTGGCGTTCATGGCGAAGCGCCCGCGCGTGGCGCCGGCGGGCACGCGCTTCAACTACAGCACCGGCGAGACCTGCCTGGTCGGCGAGATCCTGGCCAGCGCGATCCGCCGGCCGATCAGCGACTACCTCTCGGAAAAAATCTGGGCGCCCTTCGGCATGGAGGCCGATGCGTACTGGCAGCTCGATGCGGTCGATGGCCAGGAGTTCACCGGCAGCGGCGTGAACGCCACGCTGCGCGACTTCGGGCGCTTCGGCCTGTTCGTGCTCGGCGGCGGCATGGCCGGCGGCCGGCAGGTGCTGCCCGACGGCTGGGTGGCCGATGCCACGCGCGTCGACGCGGCCAGCCACCTTGCGCCCGGCACGCTCGCGGGCTTCGAACCGATGGGGTACGGCTACCAGTGGTGGACCTTCCCGACCGGCGCGAAGGCGCTGCCCGAACTCGACGGCGGCCTGTTCGCCGCGCTCGGCATCTTCGGCCAGCAGGTCTACATCCACCCGAAGGAACGGCTCGTGGTCGCGATCCACAGCACCTGGCCGGCGCCGATCCATCCGCCGAGCCTGGTCGAGACCGATGCGCTGCTCGGCGCGCTGACCGCCGCGCTGCGCACCTGACCAGAGCGTGGCGCGCGCCACGCTCTGCACTGCGTCAGGAGAAGATCACCTGCGCGTCGGTGTACTCCTTCAGCCCTTCTTCCGCGAACTCCACGCCGAGCCCCGAAGCCTTCACGCCGCCGAAGGGCGCGTTGGGCTGGATGGCGCCGTGCTTGTTGATCCACACCGAGCCGCACTCCAGGCGCGAGGCGATGCGCTTGGCGTGCTCGATGTCCTTGGACCACACGGAACCGCCGAGGCCGTTCTCGCTGTCGTTGGCGGCGCGGATGGCCTCTTCGACGTCGGTGTAGCGAATGATGGGCAGCGCGGGTCCGAACTGTTCTTCGTCGACCAGCGCATCGCCGTTCTTCAGGCCCGCGACGATGGTCGCGGGGAAGAACAGGCCCTCGCCCGGCTCGCCGCCCGTGAGCACCTGGCCCTTCTTCTTCGCGTCGGCCACGAGCCGCGCGACCTTGTCGAACTGCATGCGGTTCTGCACCGGGCCGAGCACGTTCTTCTCGTCCATGCCGTCGCCCATCGGCACCTGCTTCGCAAAGGCCGCGAGGTGCTCGCACACCTCGTCGTGGATGCTGGCGTGCACGTACAGGCGCTTCATGGCCGCGCAGGTCTGGCCGTTGTTGAGGAACGCGCCCCAGAACAGGCCTTCGGCGATGGCCTTGGGGTCGGCGTCGGGCAGCACGATGCCGGCATCGTTGCCGCCGAGCTCGAGCGTGAGCCGCTTCATGGTGCTGGCGGCCGACTGCATCACCTTCTTGCCGGTGGCGCAGGAGCCGGTGAACACGATCTTGCGGATGACGGGGTCGCTCGCCATGTCGGCGCCGAGGTTGGAGGTGCGGTCGTCGCAGCTCACGCTGTTGACCACGCCTTCGGGCAGCACCTCGTTGAGCAGCTCCACGAAGCGCAGCGTGGCCAGCGGCGTGTAGGGCGAGGGCTTGATGACGACCGTGTTGCCCGTGCGCAGCGCCGGCAGCACGTGCCACACGGCGATCAGCACGGGGAAGTTCCACGGCGTGATCGAGCCGACCACGCCCACGGGCTTGCGGAAGATTTCGACGTGGCCCTGCGCGTTGTCCTGCAGCACGCGCGGCGGCAGCGACAGCGCCGCGGTGGCGCCGGCCCAGGCCGCGGCGCCGCCCAGTTCCCAGCGCGAACCCAGGCCGTTGAGCGGCTTGCCCTGCTCCAGCGTGAGCAGGCGCGCCAGCTCTTCGGCATGCGCGCCGATCTTCTCGGTGACGGCGCGGCAGGCCGCGGCCAGTTCGTCGTCGGACTTTCGCGACCAGCTCGTGAAAGCCTTCTGCGCAGCGGCCACGGCGGCGGCGAGGTCGTCGCGCGAACCGTTCGGCGCGGTGCCGATCACCTGGCCGTTGGCGGGGTTGCGCACTTCGAAGGAGGCCGTGCCTGGCACCGCGCGACCGCCGATCGTCATTCTTGTCTCTTGCATTGCTTTGTCCTGGTTGGGTTGACGCTGGCGCGCGCCGCCGCAGGGCGGGCGCGCCGGGTCACTGTAGGAAAAGCAGGGGCCGGCGTCTTGGAGCCAGGCGTCAGCGAATGGACTCAGGCGTCAGTGCGGCAGGGGTCCAAGTGCCAGGCGCCCCGGCGGCACGCCGTAGCGCTTGCGGAACTCGCGGTAGAAGAACGACAGGTCGTTGAAGCCGCAGTCGTAGGCGACCACCGCGATGGCCGGCGCGGGGCCGCCCTGCCGGGCCGCCGCATCGAGCGCGGCGCGCGCCGCCGCCAGCCGGGTGTCGAGGATGTGGCGGCTCGGCGAAACGCCCAGCGCCTCGAAGGCCCGCTGCAGCAGCCGCGGCGACACGCCCAGGTGGCGCGCCAGTTCGCCCGCGTGGAAGGCCGGGTCGTGGAACTGCAGCGCCACGTGGTCCATCGCGCGGCGCAGCACGCCTTCGCCGGCGTTGCGCGACAGCAGCGCCGGCGCCTGCCGCGCGCGCTCGACCAGCACCGAGCCGAACACGCCGAGAAAGGCCTCGACCAGGTGCGCGTCGTCGGACTGTCCGCTGTCGAGCAGGCGCGCGAGGATGGCGCGCATCGCGAAGCCCAGCGCGTCGCCGCGCCGCACGCACACGCCGCCCTGCAGCGCGGGGCCGAAGCGCGCGAGCATGTCGGCGCGCGGCAGGTGCACCGACACCTGCTGCGAGCTGGCGCCGTCGTAGACGAATTCCGAAGGCCGCGCCGAATCGATCAGCACGATGTCGCCGGCCTGCACCGCGATCTGCTGCGCGCCCTGGCACATGAGCGCACCGCCGTGGTCCTGGAACACGAGGAAGAAATGTTCGCGGTCGTCGCGCCGGATGGCCTGCGCGTCGCGGTGCACGCGCTGCAGGTTCTGGCCGATGAGCGCCACGTCGACACCGCCGGCGCGCCGCACCTCGATGCCGCCCGACACGGTCTGCTGGCGCGGCATGGGCACAGGCGTGAAGTTGCCGCACACGGCCTGCAGGCGCGGGCCGACGAGCTCGAACGGCATCTCGGCGCGCATCCGCGGCGTCAGCGGGCCGCCGCTCAGGTGCGCGGGCGAATCGAAGAAAGAAGCGCTCACAGAGGGTGTCTCCTTGCAGGGCGCCGGGCCAGCGCTCAGTCCTCGTCCATGACCCGCGAGCGGCCGAACCAGAAGCCGAGCACCAGGCCGACCGTGCCGGCACCGATGCCGCCCCACAGGCTCAGGAAAGTGTAGACGTTGTAGCGCCCCGGATGCTGCGCGAGCGCACTCGCCAGTGCGGGTTCATTGAGGCCGCCGAGCCCGCGCGCGGCGGCGTAGTCGAAGCCCGCGGCACCCAGGAAATGCGGCGCCACGAGGATCGGCAGCGCCGTGAAGAACGGAAACCACGCGCCGCGCATCCGGCGCCAGCGCATGAAGATCGCCGCGACGAGCAACACCGCGCCGACCGCGACGGTGCCGAGCGCGAAGGGCTGGCGCGCGAGCGGCAGCAGCCAGGGCCAGATCCATGGCAGCGGGTACAGCGGCCACTCGGCGCGCGGCGCCAGCCCACCCGGCCGCGCGACGACCGACCAGCCCAGCGTGTCGAGGCCGCTGAACACCAGCGCCGACACGCAGGCCACGGCCGCGACGATCAGGCACACGCTGCGAAACGGGGACGCGCTGCCTTGCAGGAAGCCGGGCGATGGCTCCGGTGGCAACGCCGGCGACCGGGGCCAGCCCGACTGCCAGTGCCGCACGACGATCGACGTCGGCACCGGCGGCGGTGCCACGTCGCCGCGCACCAGCCAGTCGATGAAGAAGATGCCGACCGCGAAGGCCATGACCGCCGTGAGCCATGCACAGACGCCCGGCATGTCGACGAAGCCGGCCGGCGTCAGCATCGGCAGCTGGCCGTAGGCCACGCCCGCAAAGCCGTAGAGCCAGATGATCGGCACCGACAAGGCCATGGCCGTGTGCATCAGCACGGCGTCGGTCTCGGCCGACTCGTGGCGCAGCGCCTGCGCGCGCGACCACGCCTCGCGCCAACTCACTTGGCCAGGGCTTTCAGTGCCATCTTGATGCCGTCGCTCACGCTCGCGTCCTTCGGCAGCGCCTTCAGCGCGAGCGCGGCTTCCTTGTCGCTGTAGCCCAGCGCCACCAGCGCCTGCAGGATGTCGGCCTGCGCGTCGGACGCGGCATGCGCCGGCAGGCCGATGTCGGCGCCCAGCTTGCCCTTGAGTTCCAGCAGCAGCCGCTCGGCGGTCTTCTTGCCGATGCCCGGGATCTTCACGAGCCGGCCCAGCTCCTGCGTGGTGATGGCCTGCGCCAGCTCGCCCACGCTCATGCCCGAGAGCAGGCCCAGCGCGGTGCGCGGGCCCACGCCGGTGATCTTGATGAGCTGGCGGAAGGCCGCCCGCTCCTCGGCGGTGCCGAAGCCGTAGAGAATCTGCGCGTCCTCGCGCACGACGAAGTGCGTGAGCAGCGACACCTTCGCGCCGACGTTGGGCAGGTTGTAGAACGTGCTCATCGGCACGTCGACCTCGTAGCCGACGCCGTTGCAGTCCACCACCACCTGCGGGGGGTTGCGCTCTGCGAGCGTGCCGGTCAGTTTGCCTATCATGGGTGCCCTTTTTCCTTGAAATGTCCGGCGTGATTCTGCGACACACCTTTACCCCCCTGAACAATTCGCGCCTCGGTCACCTGTGCGGCCCGCTGGATGCGCACCTGCGCCGCATCGAGGACGCCCTGGGCGTGAAGATCGCGCACCGCCACGAGCAGTTCAAGGTCGACGGCCCCAAGGCCCCGGCGCAGCGGGCCATGGAGGTGCTGCAGGCGTTGTACGAGATCGCCCAGCGCGCCATCGACCCGGCCGTGGTGCAGCTCACGCTGGCCGGCGACGGCTCGATGAGCGACGAGGACGCGGCCATGCTCGTCACGCGCCGCGCCGACCTGCGCGCCCGCACGCCCACGCAGGCGCTGTACCTGGACAACATCGCCAAGCACGACATCACCTTCGGCATCGGCCCGGCCGGCACCGGCAAGACCTACCTGGCGGTGGCTTGCGCGGTCGATGCGCTGGAGCGCGCGGCGGTGCAGCGCATCGTGCTCACGCGCCCGGCCGTCGAAGCGGGCGAGCGCCTGGGCTTTCTGCCGGGCGACCTGACGCAGAAGGTCGACCCCTACCTGCGCCCGCTGTACGACGCGCTGTACGACCTCATGGGCTACGAGAAGGTGCAGAAGGCCTTCGAGCGCAACGTGCTCGAGATTGCGCCGCTGGCCTTCATGCGCGGGCGCACGCTGAACAACGCCTTCGTGATCCTCGACGAAGCGCAGAACACCTCGGTGGAGCAGATGAAGATGTTCCTCACGCGCATCGGCTTCGGTGCCAAGGCGGTGGTGACGGGCGACGTGAGCCAGATCGACCTGCCCAAGCAGCAACTCAGCGGCCTGATCGACGCCGAGCGCGTGCTCAAGCGCGTGGCCGGCATCGCGACCACGCACTTCACGAGCGCCGACGTGGTGCGCCATCCGCTGGTGGCGAAGATCGTCGATGCCTACGACGGGCAGCGCAAGCGCTCGGGAGGCCACTGAGATGGCGGCCTCGTTGCTTCCGGCCTTGTCGCTGTCGCTGCAGTTCGGGCGCTTCAAGGGCGTAGAGCGCCACCGCGCCGCGCTGCCGCGCCACAGCGTGAACCGATGGATTCGCCATGCGCTGGACATCGACGGCGAGATCACCGTGCGCATCGTCGATGCCGACGAGGGCCAGCGCCTGAACCGCGAGTTCCGCGGCAAAGACTACGCGACCAACGTGCTCACCTTCGACTATGCGCAGGGCCCGGTCGTGATGGCCGACCTGGTGCTGTGCGCGCCCGTGGTGGCGCGCGAGGCCAAGGAAAACCGCAAGACGCTCGCCGCGCACTACGCGCACCTGCTGGTGCACGGCACGCTGCACGCGCAGGGCTGGGACCACGAGACCAGCGAGGCCGACGCGGACGAGATGGAAGCGTACGAAATCGAGATCCTCGCGGGCCTGGGCATCCGCAGCCCGTACGGGCGCTGAGCGGAGGTCGCGATGGCGTCGGGCACCGATCCCTGGCTGCCGCGCTGGCTGCCGCTGCTGCGCGCATGCGCCGGCGACGGGCCGGTGCTCGAATTGGGCTGCGCAGCGGGTCGCGACACCGCCACGCTGGTCGATGCCGGACTGCGGGTGGTGGCGGTCGAGCTGTCGTCCGACGCCTTGGCGCAGGCGCGGCAACGCGTGCCGACAGGCGCCGAGTTCCACTGCGGCGATTTCCGTGAGACGTGGCCGCTGGCGGAAGGCACCACGGTCGGCGCCGTGCTCGCGAGCCTGTCGCTGCACTACTTCGCGTGGGACGAAACGCTGGCGCTGGTGCGGCGCATCCACCGCGTGCTGCGGCCGGGTGGCGTGCTGCTGTGCCGCCTCAATTCGGTCAACGACCTGCACCACGGCGCGCGCGGCCCGTCGGTCAGCGGGCGGGACGAAGATGTCTTCTACACGGTGGACGGCATTCCCAAGCGCTTCTTCGACCGCGCCGCGGTCGAGCGGCTGTTTGCCGACGGCTGGCAACTGCAGCACCTCGAGGAGGTGCGCGTGCTGCGCTACGACGAACCGAAGGTGGCGTGGGAAGCGGTGATCCGCCCCGCGCCGTTCACGCCGTCATCTGCAGCGGGATCGTGACGGGCCCGTCGTTCAGCAGGTGCACCTGCATGTCGGCACCGAATTCGCCCGTTGCCACCACCGGGTGCGCGCCGCGCGCCTGCGCCACGAAGTACTCGTAGAGCCGGCGGCCTTCGTCGGGCGGCGCCGCGAGCGTGAAGCTGGGGCGGTTGCCGCCGCTCACGTCCGCGGCCAGCGTGAACTGGCTCACGACCAGCAGGCCGCCGCCGATGTCCTGCACGCTGCGGTTCATCTTGCCGGCCTCGTCCGAGAAGATGCGCAGCTTGAGGATCTTGGCGAGCAGGCGGTCGGCCACGCTGTCGGCGTCGCCGCGTTCGGCGCACAGCAGCACCAGCAGGCCGGCCTCGATGGCGCCGACGGTCTGGCCCGCGATGTCGACGCGGGCGTGGGCGACGCGCTGGAGCACGGCTTTCATGAATGGTGGTCCTCGAGTCGGGTGGCGCGCGCTTCCATGGTGAGCGGCAGCAGTTGGATGGTCACGCGCAGGCCGGGCACGGCGTCCATGAGCGACTGCTCCAGCTCGTCGCGCAGGTTGGCGGCGCGCTGCAGGGTCCAGTCGCCGGGCACGTGCATGTGCAGGTCGGCAAAGCGGCGCTGGCCGGCGCCGCGCGTCACCATGTCGTCGAAGCGCAGCCGGTCGCCCTCGGCATGGTTGGCGGCGAAGGCGTCGAGCGTGGCGCGCACGGTGGCGAGCGTCTCGGCATCGAGCGCCTCGTCCATCAGGCCCTGCGACGAACGCCACACGAGCTTGAAGCCCTCGCGCACAATGTTGAGCGCCACGCCGATGGCGATCAGCGGGTCGAGCCAGAGCCAGCCGCTGAAATGCACGGCCACGATGCCGACCAGCACGCCGACCGAGGTCCACACGTCGGTCATCAAGTGGCGCCCGTCGGCCTCCAGGGCGATGGAGCGGTGCGCGCGCGCCGCCCGGAACAGCACGAACGCCAGCGCCGCGTTGAAGCCCGAGCTGATCACCGACAGCGCCAGGCCCCAGCCCAGCTGCTCCAGCGGCTGCGGCGACAGCAGCCGCAGCACCGACACCCACAGGATGGCGACGGCGGCGGCCACGATCAGCAGGCCCTCGAAGCCGGACGAGAAGTACTCGGCCTTGTGGTGGCCGTAGGGATGGTCCTCGTCGGCCGGGCGCTCGGCGATGGTCACCATCGCCAGCGCGAACATCGCGCTGGCGAGGTTGACGCACGACTCCATGGCGTCCGAAATCAGGCCCATCGAGTTCGTCAGGTAGCCGGCCCATCCCTTCAGGAGGATGGTGAGCAGGGCCACCGCGACGGAGACGCGAAGCAGCGTTTTAGGGGTCAACGTCATGCAGAAAGAACAAGATCAGGTAAAAAGGGCCTGTGCGGGCGGGCATTACGTCGCAGGAATCGGTTGAATTATCAGCCGCGTGACCATATGTAACGCCTTCGCCTTAATATTTGCGCTCATTGCGAAGCAATCAGTCACAGAGAGGCAAATGATGAAGAAATTTTTGACCGCCGCCCTCGGGCTCGCCATCGTCGGCGCAGCCACCCTGGCCCAGGCCCAGGCACCCGCTGCGGCGCCCGCAGCAGCAGCCGCGCCCCAGCAGGCCGGCTTCGTGAAGACGGTGCGCGGCAACGTCCAGCTGCTCGACAGCGCCGGCGCCACGCGCACGGCGGCCCCCGGCGACGCGCTGGGCGCGGTCGATCGCATCGTGACCGGCCCGGACTCGTCGGCCGCCGTCGTGCTGCGCGACAACACCACGCTGATGGTCGGCCCGTCCTCGCGCATGGACCTGAAGGAATTCCACTTCGACGGCACCACCCGCGACGGCGGCATGCTGGTGTCGCTGCTGCGCGGCTCGATGCGCATGATCACCGGCCTCATCGGCAAGACCAACCCCGACGCCGTGCGCGTCGAAACCCAGACCGCCACCATCGGCATTCGGGGCACGGACTTCATCGTGCAGACCGACGGCCAACCCTGAAAAGATGCAGACACTGTTACGCCGCTCCTCCCTTCTTCTCGCGACCACGGTCGCCCTGTTCCTGGCCGCCTGCTCCTCGCCGGGCACGCGCGTGGTGCTCCTGCCCCAGGCTGACGGCACGCCCTCCGCTGTGGTGGTGCGCGCCAAGGACGGCGAAGAAGTGCTCTCCAAGCCCTACCAGCGCGCCACGGCGGCGGTGGGCGCGAGCGGTGCACCGGTGGTCGACCAGGCCGACGCGGCCAAGGTCCAGGCCGAGAACAAGCCCCTGTTCGACATGCGCCCGCCGCTTCCGCAGCGCTACACGGTGTTCTTCGAAGTGGGCACCACCACGCTGACGGCGGCGTCGCAGCAGATCATGACCGAGGCGCTGGCCGCCGCGCTGGCCCGCAGCGGCGGCGACATCGTGGTGACCGGCCACACCGACACCAAGGGTGCCGGCGAGCAAAACGACCAGCTGTCGCGCCGCCGCGCGCAGGAAGTGGTGCAGCTGTTCGTGGAGCGCCAGTTCCCGGCGAACCGCATCGAGGCCGTGGGCCGCGGCGAACGCGACCTGGCCGTGCCGACCGCCGACGAGGTGGACGAGCCCCGCAACCGGCGCGTGACCATCGAGGTGCGCTGAACGCGCTGCCCCCATTGAAAAAGGCCCCGAGGGGCCTTTTTTTGCGATCAGCTCAGGGTCACCCGCGCAAACTTGCGCTTGCCGACCTGCACCACGTAGCTGCCCGCAGGCAGCTTCAGGCCCTTGTCGGACACCACGACCGAATCGATGCGCACGCCGCCGCCGTCGATCAGGCGATTGCCTTCCCCCGACGAAGCCGCCAGGTTGGCCTGCTTGAGCAGCTGGCCGATGCCCAGCGGGGCGCCGCTCAGCGCCACCTCGGGAATCTCGTCGGGCACGCCGCCCTTGCTGCGGTTGATGAAATCCTGCTCCGCCGCGTCGGCCGCCGCCGCGCTGTGGAAGCGCGCGGTGATTTCCTTGGCCAGCGCCACCTTGGCGTCCTTCGGGTTGCGGCCACCAGCGATCTCGGCCTTCAGCGCCTCGATCTGCGCCACCGACTGGAAGCTCAGCAGCGTGTACCAGCGCCACATCAGCGTGTCGGAGATCGACAGCACCTTGGCGAACATGCTGTTGGCGTCCTCGCTGATGCCGATGTAGTTGCCCTTGCTCTTGGACATCTTCTCGACGCCGTCGAGCCCTTCGAGCAGCGGCATAGTAAGTATGCACTGCGGCTCCTGGCCGTATTCCTGCTGGAGATGGCGGCCGACCAGCAGGTTGAATTTCTGGTCCGTGCCGCCCAGTTCGAGGTCGCTTTCAAGCGCCACCGAGTCGTAGCCCTGCATCAGCGGGTACAGGAACTCGTGCACCGAGATCGACTGGCCGGCCTTGAAGCGCTTGTTGAAGTCGTCGCGCTCCATCATGCGCGCCACCGTGTACTTGGCCGCCAGCTGGATCATGCCGCGCGCGCCCAGCGGGTCGCTCCACTCGGAGTTGTAGCGGATCTCGGTCTTCGACTCGTCCAGCACCAGCTTGGCCTGGGCGAAGTAGGTCTCGGCGTTGGCGCGGATCTGCTCGGCCGTGAGCGGCGGGCGGGTGCTGTTGCGGCCCGAGGGGTCGCCGATCAGGGAAGTGAAGTCGCCGATCAGGAAGATCACGCGGTGCCCCAGGTCCTGGAGCTGGCGCATCTTGTTGAGCACCACCGTGTGTCCGATATGAATATCCGGTGCGGTCGGGTCCAGGCCCAGCTTGATGCGCAGCGGCTTGCCGCTGGCTTCCGCCTTCTGGAGCTTCTTGACCCACTCGTCCTGCGGCAGCAGCTCGTCAGCGCCACGGAGGGATATTTCGAGGGCTTGTCTTACACCATCGGAGAGGCTGGTGGATGTAACAGATTCGGCGTTCATGGGCTTTTTTGGCGGTTTTTCCGGTGGCCGAAGCTATACTCAGCCCGACTTTTCAAGCGCCGGATTCTAAGCGGCGCTTTTTTTCCGCACCGTCTCCTGCCGCCCTGAACGCACTGGGCCTTGCAGCACGGACCTGCAGAACCTGAGTTGGAATCCACAGTTTGATCAACGGCATTCTCGCCGCCGAGGAGCTTCTCGCTTCCCGCGTGGCCTACACATTCCGGACGTACCCCAAGCAGATCACCGCAGCGATCGCTGCGATGCTGCTCAGCGCCGGCACCCTCGCGGTCGCCTCGCTCGGTCCCGACGCGTCCGACCTCCCCATCCAGCAAGTGCTCGAAGCCACCGCGCCGGTGTCCTTCGCCGACCAGTCGGCGTCGCTCGAGAACTTCAGCTTCACGCTGTTCCGCACCGACGTCTCGCGCTCCAGCGACACGGCCGAGGCGCTGATGAAGCGCCTGGGCATTTCCGACCCCGCCGCCACCGCCTTCGTGCGTGGCAACGCCGAAGCGCGCATGGCGCTGTTCGCGCGCGTGGGCCGCACCGTGACGGCCGAAGCCACGCAGGAAAACCAGCTGCAAAAACTGAGCGCCCGCTGGATTCCCGACGCCGACGGCGGCTTCAAGCGTTTCGTCGTCGAGCGCACGCCCACCGGTTTTGTCGCCCGTACCGAGCGCGACATGCTGACGCCGGGCACGCGCCTGGCCAGCGGCACCATCCGCAGCTCGCTGTTCGCCGCCACCGACGACTCGCGCATTCCCGACGCCGTGGCGAGCCAGCTGGCCGACATCTTCGCGGGCGACGTCGACGTGCGCTCGCTGCGCAAGGGCGACCGCTTCGCCGTGGTCTACGAGACCTTCGAAGCCGACGGCCAGGCGCTGCGCAGCGGCCGCGTGCTCTCGGCCGAGTTCGAGAACAACGGCAAGGTCCACCAGGCCGTCTGGTTCCAGCCCCCGGGCGCGGGCCAGAAGGGCAGCTACTACCGTCCGAACGGCGACAGCCTGCGCAAGGCCTACCTGGCCTCGCCGGTCGAGTTCTCGCGCGTGTCCAGCGGTTTCGCGATGCGCATGCACCCGATTTTGAACAGCTGGCGCCAGCACAACGGCATCGACTACGCGGCGCCCACGGGCACCGCGGTGCGCACGGTCGGTGACGGCACGGTCGATTTCGCCGGCACGCAAAGCGGCTACGGCAACATCGTCATCATCAACCACCGCAACAACCAGCAGACGGCCTACGCCCACCTGAGCCGCATCAACGTGAAGGCCGGCGAGAGCGTGAGCCAGGGCCAGACCATCGGCGCCGTCGGCTCGACCGGCTGGGCCACGGGCCCGCACCTGCACTTCGAATACCGCGTCGGCGGGGCCTACCAGGACCCGACCACGATCGCGCAGGAAGGCGGCGCCCCGATCACCGCCGCCCTGCGTCCGGCCTTCGAGCGCATCGCCGTGGGCGCCCGCACCGAGTTGGCTGCTGCCTTCTCGGTGATCCAGGCCAGCGCCGACTGAGCCTCGCGCCCCCAGGCATGGCCGCCGCACCGCAGCCGCCGCAGCAACGCTTCATCGGCCTGATGTCGGGCACCTCGCTCGACGGGGTCGACGGCGTCATTGCCGATTTCTCCGACGACGGCCACCTCGCGGTGATCGGCCACGCCAGCGCCGACTTTCCCGCTCCGCTGCGCGCCGAGCTGCTGGCGCTCAACACCCCCGGCGACAACGAACTGCACCGCGCGGCCCTGGCCGGCAACGGCCTGGCGCGGGTGTATGCCGACGTGGTCGCGCAGCTGCTGGTCAGCACCGGCACGGCACCCAGCGCCGTCACCGCCATCGGCGCCCACGGCCAGACCGTGCGCCACCGGCCGCTCGAATTCGACGGCACGGGCTACACGCTGCAGGTCAACAACCCCTCGCTGCTGGCCGAACTGAGCGGCATCGACGTGGTCGCCGACTTCCGCAGCCGCGACCTCGCGGCCGGCGGCCAGGGCGCCCCGCTGGTGCCGGCCTTTCACCAGGCGCTGTTCGCCCGGCCCGACGCGCCCGTTGCCGTGCTGAACCTCGGCGGCATCTCCAACCTGAGCCTGCTGCCCGCCACGAACGCGCCGGCGGGCACCGCCCCCCTGCTGGGCTTCGATTGCGGTCCCGCCAACGCGCTGATGGACCACTGGTGCCAGCGCCACCTCGGCCAGCCCTTCGACCGGAGCGGCCAGTGGGCCGCCAGCGGACGCGTGCTGCCCGAACTGCTGGCCCGGCTGCAGGCCGAGCCGTATTTCGCCAAGGCGCCGCCGAAGAGCACGGGGCGCGATTTATTCCATCCGGACTGGCTGGCCGGCCACCTGGGCACGGCCGCCTGGGCGCCTGTCGATGTGCAGGCCACGCTGGCCGAACTGACCGCCAGCACCTGCGCGGCAGCGCTGAGAAGCTATCAAAAAGAGAGCGCCTTGCTGATCGTCTGCGGCGGCGGTGCACTCAACGACCACCTCATGGGCCGCCTGCGCGCCCTGCTGCCCGGCGTGCAGGTGCAGGCGTCGTCGGAACACGGCCTGCCGCCCCAGCAGGTCGAGGCGGCCGCATTCGCGTGGCTGGCCCGGCGCACCGTCCGGCGCGAACCCGGCAACCTCGCGAGCGTGACCGGCGCGCGCGGGGCGCGGGTGCTCGGCGCGATCTACCCGGCCTGATCTGCATCAACCCTGGCCGGAAACTTCCGGCTGCGCAGGCTGCGCCGCCCGCACTTCTGCCGGCAGATGCCAAAAGATCAGCGCCGAAGCCACCGTGATGAGCCCCATCGTCGCGAACGTGGCCTGGAACGCATCGAGCGTCTGCACCGCCGTGGCCGTGCCGAACACGCCGTTGTAGCCCGCCAGCACCGCGCCGGCCGCGGCCACACCGAGGCTCATCGCCAGCATCTGCACCATCGACAGCAGGCTGTTGCCGCTGCTGGCCATGCCGCCGTCGAGGTCCTTCAGGGTGATGGTGTTCATGGCCGTGAACTGCAGCGAGTTGACCGCGCCGAACACCAGCAGCTGCAGCAGGTGCAGCGCCACCAGCTGCCCCGGCGCCGTGAGGCCGAAGCTGGCCATGGTGCAGCCGACCAGCACCGTGTTGGCCACCAGCACGCGGCGGTAGCCATGACGCGTGATCAGCGGCGTGGCAAAGCGCTTCATCGCCATGCCGGCCAGCGCGACCGGCAGCATCATCAGCCCGGCGCGCACCGGCGAATAGCCCATCGACACCTGCAGCAGCAGCGGCACCAGGAAGGGCATGCAGCTGCTGCCCAGGCGCGAGAACAGGTTGCCCAGCAGGCCGATGCTCAACGTCGGAATGCCGAACAGCGCGGGCGAGAACAGCGGCTCGGGCGTGCGCGCCGCGCGCAGCCAGTAGGCGACCACGGCGGCGAAGCCGAAGATCAGCACCGCCATCACCCCGCCCTGGCGCAGCCCGAGCCCCGACACGCCGTCGACCGCCAGCGAGATCGCCACCATGCCGAAGGCCAGCAGCGCGTAGCCCACGCCGTCGAAGCGCTTCTGGAGCGCGCCGCGCAGGTCCGGCATGTAGCGCAGCGTGGCGATGCAGCCCGCCAGCCCCACCGGCACGTTGATGAGGAAGATCCAGTGCCAGGAGGCGTACTGCACCAGCCAGCCGCCCAGCGTGGGCCCCAGCAGCGGCCCGATGAGCCCCGGAATGGCCACGAAGCTCATCGCCTGCAGGAACTCGCCGCGCGGCACCGTGCGCAGCAGCGCCAGGCGCCCCACAGGCAGCAGCAGCGCCCCGCCCAGGCCCTGCACCACCCGCGCCGCCACGAGCTGCCCCAGCCCCTGCGAGAGCGCGCACAGCACCGAGCCGGCCGCGAACAGCACGATGGCGCAAAAGAAGACGCGCCGCGTGCCGAAGCGGTCGGCGATCCAGCCCGAGGCCGGGATCAGCATCGCCATCGTGAGCGCGTAGGCCACCACCACCGACTGCATGCGCAGCGGGCTCTCGCCCAGGCTGGCGGCCATCGCGGGCAGCGCCGTGTTGATGATGGTGGCGTCCAGCGTCTGCATGAAAAAGCCCACGGCCACGAGCCACAGCAGGCTCTTGCGGGCGGGATCGACGGGGACGGCGGTGTCGGGGCTCATCGGGAAGGCGCGGATTCAGAAGGAAAAACGACAGGCAGCAAAAAGCCGCCCGGAGGCGGCTTTTTCGAGGGGGCTGGTCAGCAGCATCCAGGCATCAGGCCGAGAAGCTGGAACCGCAGCCGCAGGTGCTGGTGGCGTTCGGGTTCTTGATGACGAACTGGGCGCCCTGCAGGTCTTCCTTGTAGTCGATCTCGGCGCCGAGCAGGTACTGGTAGCTCATGGCATCGATCAGCAACGACACACCGTTCTTGGTCATGGTGGTGTCGTCTTCGTTGGTGATCTCGTCGAAGGTGAAACCGTACTGGAAGCCCGAGCACCCGCCACCCTGCACGAACACGCGCAGCTTCAGGTCGGGATTGCCCTCTTCGGCGATCAGGTCGGCAACCTTGGCGGCCGCGCTGTCGGTGAAGACGATCGGCTCGGGCATCTGGGTCTGGATGTTTTCGGCAACAGCGCTCATGGGGTGAAACTCCTTGGGGGGCCGCTTGGGCGGCCAATGGGACGGATGCTACTGCAATGCCGCATTTTCGGCAGGCCGACTGTGGCGAGCACCCATCGCAAGTGGGGTCGGGCGCCGCATCCACCAGGGGCACCTGGGGGACGCGGCCACGAAAAAGCCGCCCGAGGGCGGCTTCTTGTCTCGCAACGAGCAGGGGATCAGCGCTTGCTGAACTGCTTGCGGCGACGGGCGGAGTGCAGACCGACCTTCTTACGCTCGACTTCACGTGCGTCACGCGTCACGAAGCCAGCTTGGCTCAGGACGGGCTTCAGCGAAGCGTCGTAGTCGATCAGGGCACGGGTGATGCCGTGGCGCGTGGCGCCGGCTTGACCCGATTCGCCGCCGCCGTTCACGTTGACCATCACGTCGAAAGCTTCGAGGTTGTTGGTCAGCGCCAGGGGCTGCTTGGCGATCATGATCGAGGTTTCACGGCCGAAGAACGCTTGGATGTCCTTGCCGTTGACCGTGATCTTGCCGGTGCCTTTTTTCAGAAACACGCGGGCGACGCTGGATTTGCGACGGCCGGTGCCATTGTTCCATTCACCAATCATTCTCAAGGCTCCTTACAGTTCCAGCACTTTGGGCTGTTGGGCGGTATGCGGGTGCTCTGCACCACCGTACACCTTGAGTTTCTTGATCATCGCGTAACCAAGCGGGCCCTTGGGCAGCATGCCCTTGACAGCCTTTTCCAGGGCGCGGCCCGGGTGCTTGTTCTGCATGTCGCGGAAGTTCGTCGCCGTGATACCGCCCGGGTAGCCCGAGTGACGGTAGTACACCTTGTCGATCGACTTGGCGCCGGTGACGCGCAGTTGCGCGGCGTTGATGATGACGATGTAGTCACCGGTATCGACGTGAGGCGTGTAAATGGCCTTGTGTTTGCCGCGCAAACGGAGAGCAACTTCGCTGGCTACTCGTCCGAGGACCTTGTCGGTCGCGTCAATCACAAACCACTCGTGCGTCACGTCAGCGGGCTTGGCGCTGAACGTTTTGGTCATGAGTTTTTCTCTTGAAAGAGGGTTTGGCGAGCCCTTTTCCACGGTCGGCGTTCCTCTGATGGGAATCTCTTAGGTGGGTTTTCACGCCTTCCGCCCAATGAACGGGCAGCTGGCATGCCTTCGCCGCGGGGCTACAAAAACGCTGCGAAGCCCGCGATTATATGAAGAAATGGCCAAACGGCCAATTTTCGGGCTTCCGGGGGCCTCAGCGCTGGATGCGGACGAGTTCCAGGCTCTCGTTGGCCCCCGAGGAGACCCCGCGCTGGTATTCGCCCTCGAAACGGACGACCCGGCCCAGCTCGGGGCTGTACCAGGCGGCGCCCCGAAAGCGCGTGCTGGCGCCGGTCAGCGGCAAGCTGGTGGTGCTGGAGGCGAAGATCCAGCCCTCGTAGCCGATGCGCATCACGTTCAACTCCACCCCGTCCACACGCATCGTCTGCTCGCCGCCCACCGAGGCGGTGAGTTCATGCCGCAGCCGGTCGCCGGTGGTCGTCACGTAGTCGAGCTGCCAGCGCATGCCGGGCTGGATGTCGTCCTTGCGCAATGCCCAGCCGCCCGGCGGCGACGCGGTGTCGAACAGGCCGCCGGCCGGCGACGTGATGGAGACCACCTGCCCGTTGGTCTTCTCGATCCGGCTGCCGGCATTGAACGACACCTCGTCGCCGCTGACCCGGTCCACCCGGTAGATCACCGGCGCCCGGTTTCCCGTCAGCCGGTCCGTGCGCACGTACTCGAGCGCGTCGCCGGCGCGCAGCGGCTCGGTCAGCGGGATGCCCGCCCCACCGGCGTCGGCCACCCGGCGGGCGGCAGCGCCCGCAGGCTCGCGGGCCCGCGCCGCCAGTTGCGCCTGGGCGCGGGCCGGCAGTTCCGCCAGGAACTCGGCCGGCATCGCGAAATTCAGGTTGCCGCCGTCGCGGGCGGCAAAGGTGGTGATGCCCAGCAGGCGGCCGTCGCTGTCGAACAGCCCGCCGCCGCTCGATCCGGGCGCAATCGCCGCCGTGGTCTGCAGCAGCCGGGCTTCGCCGTCGCCGCCGCGCAGGCCCGACAGCAGGCCTTCGCTGAGCGTGTTTTCCAGCCCGCGCGGGTTGCCGATGGCGTACACGCGCTGCCCCACCCGCGCGGTGCCAGCAGGCGCCAGCGCCACCGGCGGCGCCGTGAAGTTGGCGACCTTGATCTGGCACAGGTCGCGCCCCGGGTCCGGGTATTCGAGCGTGGCGCCGTAGGTGACGTTGTCGCGCTTGACCACGAAATTGCTGGCCTTGGCGAGCACGTGGCAGTTGGTGACGAGCCGGCCGGGCGCAATCACCACGGCACTGCCGGCGCGCAGCGGGCGCTCCTGCGCGTCGAAGGTGCGCACGGCCCAGACGCTGCCCGTCAGCTTGGCGAACAGGGCGTCGGGCTCCAGCGCGGCGGCGGGGCCTGCGGCCAGCAGGGCGCCCGCGGCGCACAGCCACGGCGCGGCGTTCTTCCACATCGGCTTCACGGCTTGGCGGGCAGCAGGCCGCGCAGGTCGTCCATCGAGACGCGGGCGTCGGGTGCGGCGGGCGGCGCCGCAGGTGCGGGGCGCACCGGAGCGGGCGGTGCAACCGCCACGGGAGGCGGCGGTGGCGCGACCACGGCCGGCGCGGGCGCAGGCACAGGCGCTGCCACGGCCGTCTTCGGCGCCGGCGCGGCCGCCATCTCGGTCGTGCCGATCTTCATGCCAACGGTCGCTTCATCGCCGGTCTGCGCGCTGCGGTCGAAGCTGCGCACCTCGCCGAAAATCAGCTGGATCCAGCTCGGGTAGTTGAAGCCCGCGCCGGTGCCGGTGTCGATCGCCACGCCGACCAGGCCGCCGATCATCACGTTGCCGACCAGGCCCACGTTGACGCGCGAAATCGCCTGGCCGCGGGCCGGCGGCAGGCCGGACTGGGTGCATTCGATGTTCAGGTTCTCGCCCGAACGCCGCACCGGCAGGGTCAGGCCGGAGCGCACCACCGCATCATTGCGGTCGTTCGAGACCCGGCAGCGGGCGCCGTCGACCACCTTGCCCTCGGGTGACAGGGTCTCGACCTTCACGTTCTGCGTGGTGCCGTGGGTCACGGAGGCGCAGCCCGTCAAAATAGACAAAACACCCGCGCCGACGCACAGGCCCCAAAATCGCCATCCGGCTCCTCGCATTGCTGCCCCTCGTTGTGTTTTGTAAATCAATGTAGCGCCGCGCGAGTCTAGCGCTCCCCTTTCCACTTTTTCAGGCCTCATTCCATGTTCAGTTACCGCCACGCGTTCCATGCCGGCAACCACGCCGACGTGCTCAAGCACACGGTCCTGATTGCCACCCTCGATCACCTGCTTTAAAAAGACGCCGCGCTGACCGTCGTCGACACCCACGCCGGCGCCGGCCTGTACCGGCTCGACGGCGACTACGCCGGCACCAGCGGCGAAGCGGCCGACGGCGTGCTGCGCTTCTTCGCCGAACCGGAAAAAGCCCCCGCCACGCC